>VFHG01000420.1 GCA_009392075.1 SAR202 cluster bacterium | reverse complement strand
TCCTTGAGGCGATGATTCCATACTTCAGTCAACACTTTGGCAACCCATCCAGTCTCCACACGGTGGGCCAAGAGGCCCGTTACGCTTTGGACGAGGCTCGGGAACGGGTGGCCGGAGTGCTCAACTGCCGCCCACGAGAGGTTGTCTTCACCGGCGGCGGGACAGAGTCGGACAACGCCGCCATTCACGGGGTGGCTACGGCGCTCCATGAGACTGGGAACCACATCATAACTTCCAGCGTGGAGCACCACGCAGTGTTGCACGCCTGCCAATACCTGGAGTCCCAAGGCTTTGAGGTCACCTATCTGCCCGTGGACGCCGAGGGTATGGTGCAACCGGAGTCGGTCTACAACGCTATCAACGAGCGGACAACCCTGGTCACCATCATGTACGGCAACAACGAGATCGGGACCATCAATCCAATCTCTGAGATCGCAAAGTCCATCAAGAAACGCGCCGGTGAGCTGTCCCGGACAATCGTGTTCCATACCGACGCCGTGCAAGCCGCCGGATACCTTGACCTAGACGTGGCCAGCCAGGGCGTTGACCTACTGAGCTTATCCGGACACAAGTTCCACGGCCCCAAGGGCACCGGTGTGCTTTACATAAAACGGGGCACCCCCTACCTGCCGCTGATCCATGGCGGGGGACAAGAAAGGGAACGCCGGTCGGGGACGGAGAACATACCGGGAATCATCGGTTTGTCCCTGGCCTTGGAATCGGCCAACGCGATCCGTGATGAAACCGGCCAACGCTGCTCCGCGCTCAGGGACCGGATCATCGGTTCGGTGCTGGAACAGATACCTGGAACCCGCCTGAACGGCCACGCCACCGAGAGGCTACCCAACAACGCCAACTTCTCATTCACGGGAGTGGAAGGCGAGCCAATATTGCTAGGTCTGGACGTGGCTGGAATCGCTGCCTCCAGCGGCAGCGCTTGCAGCTCAGGGTCATTGGAGCCTTCCCACGTTCTCTTGGCGTTGGGCCAATCGGCCGAGACCGCCCGTGGGAGCCTCCGGCTGACGTTGGGCCGCGACAATACGGATGAAGAAGTTGATTACCTCCTGGGCGTTTTGGTGGACCTGGTCCAGCGTCTGCGCCAGTTGCCCAGTCTGACCACCGCCGGCCCGTAGATACACTGGTTTTGATGGCGGTGAATCCTCCCTGAGAACATTTGCGTAAAATCACATTGACCATATCTTTTACTGTTCGGAGTACCGGCTTGATTTCTAAGCGTTTGATTTTCTGGCTTGCCTTGATCCTGGTGCCCGTATTGTTCGCGGCATGCACCGACGCATCCTCATCCCTGGGCCAATATTATGAAGGCCGTATCCTGCTTTTGAACGTGCTGCAGATGGAACGGTCCGATGAACTTCGTTATTCGACGATTGACCAGGACCAAGTGATTCGCAAGTGGCGGTTACAGCCGGCCAAAGAAGGCTATGAGTTGTTGCTCATGCGCTTCAAGGTGGAGAACCACGTTGCTGTGAATGCGATTTTAGTGGCCGACGAGCAGGCGGCGGTGATAGAGGGCTTTTTCCAGGATGATTACCGGCCCATCAGCATATCCGGCTCGGTATTTCTGGACCAACGGGGTCAGGGTAGCGGAGCGGTGACACTGGAAGGCGGTCAGTGCACGGACCACGCCCGCCTGGTCGTAAACGCCGGCACGAGTGTGGAATGGACCAACCGAGGGGATACGGACACTTCGATTCAGTTTGGCCCTGGCGTTTTGCCCGAGTTGGGCGTAAACCCGCTCCAGCTCTCGGCGGGAGACACTTTCTCTCATCGGTTCGATCAACCGGGGACGTTCAATTACCAGTGCAGCGGCGGCGAGGGCTCCCCACAACCGGCGCAGATCCTGGTGGAACCGGCAAATTCCGTGCGGGAACAGCGGGACAACAACATCCTTTTCCTAGAGGGTTCATTTGATCTGCCAAAGGGGACATCCTTGGACGGCTGGATGGTCTTTGACATTCCCGAGGGCACCAAGATCAAGAACCTGCGCTGGCGGGCCGGAGACAGCATCACAGTCAGGTTCTAGCGTATCAGCTGGGCGCCAGTTCTCCCTCTAAAATGATTACATCCCTCGGGATAAGCTCCTCTAATCGGCAGCTCTTGTCCCCGTTGTCTCCGATGGCGGCTGGTTAGAATCATGGCATAAACGAACAGGAGCATCTATGCGCCGGTTTTTGGACATGCTCGTTTATGGCGGTGAGAAAAGGGTAGTGGAGGGCGGGGCTCCACCTCCGATCGGGAGGCGCCTATTCCACGTGGTAGCCGGTTCCTCCATCCCCTTGGCTGGCATCTTCTTCTCAGAGACAGTCATGATCTGGGCGCTGGCGATACTGGCGGCCCAAGGGTTGGTGTTGGACCTGGTCCGCTTCAGGGTCGGTTGGCTGAACGCGCTGTTCATGCGCTCGATGGCCTCGCTTTTGAAAGAGGACGAGGCCGGCCACATAACCGGCGCCACGTACATGCTCATCGCAGCGCTGATCGTCTTCGTGCTGTACGGGAAAGAAGTGGGTATCCCGGTCATGTTTTTCTTGTCCCTGGGCGACCCGACAGCGGCGATGATGGGACGACGCATGCCAGGCCCAAGGATATTA
>VFHG01000419.1 GCA_009392075.1 SAR202 cluster bacterium | reverse complement strand
GCTCGATTTCGGCATCCGCTGCGTCATCGCCACCAGCTTCGCCGACATTTTCTACAACAACTGTTTCAAGAACGGCGTGCTGCCCCTAGTCCTCTCCCCGGAACAGGTCCGGGAGATCATGGACAAAGCCGAGTTTGACCCGGGGATGGAACTGAACGTCGACTTGGTGAGTCAGCGCGTGTGGGACGAGAGCGAGGAGATTTCGATCTCCTTTGACATCGACGCCGCCCGCAAAGACGCTCTGGTCAACGGCCTAGACGACATCGGCCTAACCCTCCGCATGGAGAAAGACATTGGAGACTACGAGTCCAAGCACGGGTTTAAAGCAATCAGCTGACAGCGGTGAGCTTTCAGCCATCGGCTGTAACAAGAGAGGGGCATACCGATGGAATTGGTATGCCCCTCTCTTGTTCTTTACTGTCATTCCGAGGCGTTAGCCGAGGGATATCGTTGTTGTGGTACACACACAGAATTGGTGCTGACCGTACTACTGGTGACAGACACCACGTTTGGTTTCGTAGCTAGAGTAGGTTTACGGCGGGGCTACAAAAATCCCCCAACCCCCTTTACAAAAGGGGGCTCTTTGGGACGGACTAGTTATCATCTTCACTGATAGCTGACAGCTAGTTGCTACCCCCGAAACGCCTTCCTGACCTGTTCTTCAAAATCGGTCTCGTAGCGTTGCATGCGACCTTGGCGGACTTGCTCGTCTAGGGACGGACGTTGGACCGGGCGGGGGGTGGTGGGGCCGTAGCCGATGATTCCAGATTCTTCCAGAGCGGCCATTTCATTGGCAGTCTTGCCCAGTAGCTCTGACAAAATCAGGGTGTTGTGCTCGCCCATCAAGGGCGCTGCTTTGCTGGGCACTGCCGGGGTTTTAGACAACTTCCAGGGTCGGCCGGCGTAGGGCAGCGGCGGGATGCCAGTGCTGTCGTGGTGGGTGACCATTTCGTAAAAACCACGCTCTCCCAGGTGAGGGTCAAAGAGCAGGTCCTTGCTGTCGAAGACAGCTCCAGCGGCCACGCCTTCTTTCTGCAATGCGTGCATCAGGTCATGGGCGTCCCAGGAACTTGTCACCGGCCCAATCAGAGCGTCCAATTCGCCCCGGTTCTTCCAACGGCTCAGCGAGTCCTCGAATCTGGTGTCGGCGGCCCAGCCGTCCTGCCCCAACACCCGGCAAACAGCTTGCCATTGGCCGTCGGTGGCCACGGCTATGGTAATCCAACGGTCGTCCCCCTGGCACGGATAGCAGCCGTGGGGCGACATGGCGGTGTCCTGATTGCCCATGCGCGGTCCCGATCGTCCGTTAGCAGAGAAATCCATCAAGATTTCAGGGATGGTGGAACTGGTGGCCTGAGTCTGGGAGATGTCGATGAACTGACCTTGGCCGGTGCGCAGCCGGTGCATCAACGCGGCCATAACCGCGAAGACGGTATGTTCGCCGGAGGTGTAATCGGTATAGGGTATCTCGGCCATAACCGGGTTCCCGCCGATATAGCCCGTCTGGTAGGCGAGGCCCGCCGCGCCTTCGGTGGCCGGCCCGGTAGCCCCAAAGTTTGCCCACGGGCCGTAGAACCCATAGCCGGTGGACGACACCATGATGATGTCCGGCTTAATCTTCTTGAGGTCTTCGTATTCAAGGCCGAAGTTCTTAATCACCCGAGGGGTGAAATTCTCGGAAAAGAGGTCGGCCACCGAGACCAGATCCTTGAGTATTTGAAGTCCTTCGGGTTTGCTGAGGTCAAGGGTTACGCCAAGTTTGTTGCGGTTCTGTTCGTAGAAGTTGGCGCCTTTGTTCCAGAACTCGCCGGAGACATCGTTCTGGTAGACCGAGTCGCTTCGGTAGCTTTCGAGCCGGCCGGTGGACTCCAAGCGGATGACCTGGGCGCCCATGTCCGCCAGCATCTTCATGGCGAAGGGGATGGCGATGAGCTGGCCCATCTCGACGATACGGACACCTTCCAAGGGACCGGGCATGTTCTAACGGTTCTCCATTAAATGATTTGCAGGGCTCGCATCTGGACAAGTTGCTCGCTGCTATGTCCCAGCCGTTGGCCGAAGACTTCCTGGTTGTGTTGGCCCAAACTTGGGGCAGCGGCACGGGCTTCCCAAGGCGTTTCACTCATCTCAAAAGGAGCGCCCGGATACTTCAGGGTGCCCAACGCAGGATGGCCGATGTCCACGAAGTAGTTTCTGGCTTCGAACTGCGGGTCGGCCATCACCTCTTCAGGCGACTGAATCACGCCGAAGATGAACCGCTTTTCGTGGGCTGCGTAGAACCGTTCGTACTTGTTCTGCTTGATGAAATACTCGTCCAGGATCCGACCCAATTCCTCAGCATTGACCAGCCTAGCGGATGGGGAGTCGAACTTCTCGTCGGCGAGTTCTGGCAGGTTCAGAAATTCCACCATAGTGTTCCAGTTCAACCCGGCCCCGATCCCCGGATTGGGAATTAGGTGGCCATCGGCGCTGGCCCGAAGGCGGCTGAGATCGCCGCTATGGTTCGGCTGGCGGCGGCGGACGGCCCCGCTGTAGGTGAAGTTGTTGACCACATCCCGAAGGCCGGTGGCCACTGCCTCTTGGATGGAGACATCGACCTGTTGCCCCTCTCCCGTTAGGCGTTGATG
>VFHG01000418.1 GCA_009392075.1 SAR202 cluster bacterium | reverse complement strand
TACGGGGATACCACCAGGGAATGGGCTGGCACCGGTAGCGTTTAAAGGTCGATCTTGAGCAGTTCCTCGGAAAATACGATATCTCCCTGGTAGATGCGCTGCATGGCCAGATAGGCATTGTAGAACGGTTCTTGTGCGGACAAGGCGGGTCCCATGTGCACCAGCACCAGCTTCTTAACCCCCGCCTCCTGGGCCATCTCCGCCGCTCCGGTTGTGCCGCACTGGCCTGGAGCCTCGCCGCTCTGGTTCATGACTTCCTGGTCGTCCCAGCACATGCAGAGCATCATATCGGCGTCCCGGGCCAGGTCGATCACAGACTGGCAAGGTTGGGTGTCGCCGGTGAAGACCACGCTGCCGTCCGGCGTGTCCACCCGGTAAGCCAAAGAGTCCAAGAAAGGCTGCACGTGCTCAGCCATCGCTGCCGTCACTTTCCAGTCCTTGCCAGACGCCACCTCGCCCGGCCCGACGTTCTTTGCCTGGGGATTGGGTGGGATGCGTGGCAGCGTTCCGCCCCTGTTCACGTAGACCTGGTGGCTCAGCGGATGTCCGACTCTTGCCCGCCAGTCAGCCGAGAACACCCCGTTCTCACCGATCAGACCTCGGGTGATCTCTTCTGTTAGCGCCGGGCCGTAGACGTTCAATTCCTCCCCGCGCCCGGCAGCCTGGTCCCACCGGCAGAGCAGGAAGCAAGGGTAGTCTATGTTGTGGTCGAAGTGGTGATGGGTGAAGAACAAGTTGTCCACCTGGGTTGGAAACAGCCCGGCCTTGACCAGCTTATGGGTCGCCGCCGGACCGCAATCAAACATCAGCAGTTCGTCGCCGATCCTCAGGGCATGAGAGCTGCCAAACCGTTCGGCGGTCGGCGTGGGAGTTCCTCCTCCCAGAACGAAAACCTCGGCCATGGGTTCTCCTTACGGTTGCCTCGAAAAGTAGTTTAGGGCTGCGCTATTACTGGGCGGTGAGACCGCCATCGATAACCAGTTCGCTGCCGGTCATGAATGATGACTCGTCAGATGCTAGGAAAAGCACTCCGTAGGCGATGTCTTCAGGCTGGCCGACGCGGCCTAGAGGGTGTCTGGACGCGTTCAGATCCCGACCTTCTTGGGTATTGAGCATCATCGGAGTGGTCATGGGCGTTTCGATAACACCAGGGTGGACGGAGTTGCAGCGGATACTTTCTCCGGCGTATTGGATCGCCGTAGACTTGGTCAGCAGACGCACCGCGCCCTTGCTGGCCGCGTAGGAAGAAGTCCGGCCTCCGGTCAACCCGGCAATGGAAGAGATATTTACGATGGAGCCGCCGCCAGCCTTCCGGATCTCAGGGATGGCGGCCTTAGTGCCCAGGAACACCCCTTTGGCGTTGATATCCATCACCAGGTCCCATTCATCCGAGGTCGTGTCCTCGACATTGTTTATCCGGGCGATGCCGGCATTGTTGACCAGGATATCCAGTTTCCCGAACCGGTCGACGGCAGCTGCTACGGCATCTTGCCAAGCGGTCTCGTCGGTCACGTCCAGATGAACGAAGACGCATTCCCCGCCGGCCTCGTTGATCTCTGCTTCGGTCTGCTTGCCGTCCTCATCTAGCACGTCGCCAATGACAACCTTGGCGCCCTCTTGTACAAACATCTTGGCCTCAACGGCTCCCATTCCACGGGCCCCACCACTGATCAGGGCCACTTTGTTTTCCAAGCGCATCTATTCCCCCAACATTTTTCTAGTACGCGAGTCTAAGGGTGCATCCGGCCGAGCAATTCTTCCTTCCAGTTCTCGCCCTTTGGAAATATACCTTGGGCAGCTCGAATGTTGTAGTAAGTGGGCGCCACTCCTAGGGGTTCGCCATCATCCTTGACGGTCTCGATGGCCTGCTCCAAGAGCTTGCGCGCCGCAACGATCGCAATGTCGGCCGGGCCCAAGAATTCCTGCGTCCGGTCAACGATCGGCCCCATGCTCTCTTGGATGGCGCGGTCCTGCGCGTTGATCCCACGGATACCGGTGAACGTCTCGTGTTTCTGGACGTCCCGGTCCAGCATGTAATTGTTGTCCCGGTTGCGTATGGAACGAAACCCATTTGACGGGTCCACGTCGCCATCGAAGGTGTTGCCTGAGTCTTTCAGGGCGCTCTCATCCTCGGGTAGGGACTCCGTGCCCCAACTGTAGCCCCAGTTGTAGACCATCACGTTGTGGTCGTCCATGGGCACCCAAAAATGGCCATCGACCACTGTTTTTCCGTACCGGCTGGGTCTGATCTGAGTGAACGGCATCACATACTGGTATCCCCGCACGAACGTCTGGTCTTCTCCCATGGGCCTGATGCCAAAATAACGGTAGCCATAGTCGGTGTTTTCCACTTCCACGTCTGGGGCCGAGCCCTGAAGGAATGGAGAGTTGGGGGAGATGCCGGGCTCGTCACTGTCATCAGTCAGTTTGCGGTGCAAGATCGGCGCATGGGAAGTGTCGATCCCGCCCTCCAGTGCCTGGAGCCAGTTACATTCCTGCCACACCTTGGTCATGTAGCGGTGTGTGTCTGGGACCTGGGTCAACTCGAACTCGGGCGGAGCCGGTTTCTTGTCGGCCGGGCCGAGATAGGCCCAAATCACGCCACCCATATCCAGGGTTGGGTAAGCGGTG
>VFHG01000417.1 GCA_009392075.1 SAR202 cluster bacterium | reverse complement strand
GGCGGACCCAGGTTTCGGACCAGGCTAGGCAGGCGGAGCTGCTGTCTTTGTCGCCACGGCGGTCGGTAGAAACGTTGCCGGTAGCCACGTCACCATTGATCGTCAACTGGGCCTTCCGGGCTGGAATGAAACAGCTATAGACGCCATGGGGCCTACCCGAGGCGCTGCCCGCCGGTACCACCAGCATGTAAGGCTCCATGAAATCGTGCCAGGTCATGGCGATCTCAGCTTCATCGCTGATTATCGTCTCGGTCCAGAAAGTGCTGGGGTCGCCCTTCCTGGTGAACTCGGCGTCGACGACCTGCATGGTCTGGTCGGCGAAAGCTGGGTGCAGCAGACTCTCGATCTCGTCTTGGAGCCACCGGGTCAGGGCGATGTTGTCTGAATATATCTGCACTTCATTGTCCGTGAGTTCGCTCTGCAGGAATAAGACGTGACCAGTGCCGCCCGGAGACCACAATACCCGCCAGTGGCTGGCCCTTGTTGTCTCCTTGCTTGCGTCGTCTGAAAGGCGGATGAAAGAATTCTCGCCGGTCAGGCGAATTTTATTGGGGTCGGTGGGGTTGGTCGTGGCCATTGTTGGGACTCCTTGAGTTATCTATTGCTTACCGGAGCGTTGACTGAGAGTGGCGACATGTTAGCACTCAACGGGGTTGCGGGCTAGCTGGAGTCGGCCCCATCTCCTACTGCGTCGAGAGCCTCGACTCCGTCGGGCCTAACCTTCCCCATCTGCGGCGGGAGAAGGGACTGTTCCCTCTCCCGTGCAAGGGAGAGGGTTAGGGGGAGGGCTCGCCAAAGCAATAAAGACCCAAAATTAAAGCGGCCAACCATTTGATGGTTGACCGCAATTTCCGGACTCCATTGAGCCGGACGGGTTAGCCCTTGGCGGGGAACCAGTCCTGCTTCCAGGGGAAGTCGCCGTTGGCGTCGTCGTAGGCGGGGCCGCCAGCGTCCACCCGGTCCCGGTAGGGACTGGTGATGGGCTCGCTGTAGGGGTAGATGCCGCCTTCGTAGGCGCCAGGGCCAACCTTGAAGTGCTTGGCCTGTTCCGTGGTCTCTACGAACGGCATGTCGATGTCGTAGAGCTTATCCAAGGTCTTGGGACGGGGGCCAGCTTTGGACACGTGGCCGTAGAGTTCGCGGCCCATGATCTTCTCGGCTGCCCAGACACATTCGACCAATTTGTCGATGTCCACGCCGGTGGGGATGCCCATGTCATCCATCATGTGGAGCAGGTCCTCGGTGGGGGCCATGCCGGTGGCGCGGCCGTTGCCGCAGTAAGGGCAACCGCCAAACCCGCCGATTGTTCCGTCGATCTCCAAGGTATCGTCAGGACCTAGCACTCTCATGGCGGCGTAGGCGGACGCGATGGCCATGTTGCGGCCGTTGTGTAGGTGCAGGCGGATATGGTTGATCTCCGGCCACATCTCCTTGACGCGGTAAACGCTCTCCTCAACCTTGGCAGGGGTGCAATGGCTCATAGGGTCGCCCATTGAGGCGCTGCGCACGTCGATACCGACCTCGTCCCACATGCTGTGCTGGCGCTCAAGCATTTTCATCAGGTTATCCACTGGGAACTCGCCCAAGAAGTTGGAGCCCCAACTGGCGTTGGTCCCGATGCCCGCCTCTTTGATATTTAGCTCTTGGGCCTGGGCGATGACCTGGGGCCAGCGCTCCATCTCTTGCATCTGGGTCCGGTTGGTGTTGCGGCGGACAAACACGTCGCACATGTGGACGTTCAGCCGGGGGAAGGCGTCCCGCTCGATGGTCAGCGGGGGAGAGTAGGCCTTGGCCCGCTCCACGCCCCGGGAGTTCAGCGCCAGCGCGGTGTAGGTGACGCCGGGCTTGGGCTTGAACTTGGTTACAATCTCGTCGATGCGCTCCATCTGAGGAGTCCATTTGGGGCTAACGAAGGAGCCGACCACAATCTGCTGCAAGCCCGTCTCCGACAGCATGTCCAACAGCTCGACCTTGTCGTCGACGGAAATCTGGGCGTCTTCGATCTGCATGCCTTCACGCATGCCTTCTTCCTTGTATTTAACCTTCGGCCAATCTGCCATTGGGGCCTCCTTATTTCGGACAGGTCTTAATCGGCTATATTCTACCGTATTTTCGTAGCGCTCAGCCGTGACCGGCGCATCAGTTTCGGGCACCCTTCACGGGTGATCCTGGTTGGCCGGATTGTATGGCGGCCACAGATTCATGTCAAGAAATCGGAATTGGCGAATGGATAGAGGAACACAAAAACCAGAATCGTAAATATTGATGTTTGGGAGTATGAGGGCGACTCTCTTAGGCGCCAATTCTTGTGGGATTTGCAGGCCCAGCTAAGAGAGCAAAAAATTATCTCGGGAAACAAAGATTATGTTGCTGAAGCCTACGAAGGTCGAACAGGCGAACTGAAACCAGGGTTTCATTCTCGGTAATCATCTAGACCGAAACATGAGAAAGACTAGGCGGGCAGAAACCCACCGTCAAAGAGCACCAAAAGATCGAAATCATGAAGAGCACGTCGCACTAAATTCGTGCCTAACCCATTTCGCAATATGCTCATATTGACACTCATTCAGCAGCCCTTCTATAATTCCTCTGTGCCCGCGAAATGGGCGCCGCGATTAACAATCGAATCATCTAGGCACGTAGGGGAGCTCGGTTTAGCCGGGCTGAGAGGGCGGCCTTCAATGC
>VFHG01000416.1 GCA_009392075.1 SAR202 cluster bacterium | reverse complement strand
AAATGGGCTGCTGTTGGCATAGCAGTGGCCCTTTTCCATTAGCCAGTGTTTTAGGTTCTTAAAGGAGCTTCCCGAAATGAAGGTATCTCCCGATATCTCTCGGTTTGGCTCCTGACCCTCCCTCGTTAGCCCGGCCACTGCGCTGGCCAGCTAAGTCCGATGGGGGTTCTGAGACCGGGCAAACCGTTTTGGTCGAGAATCACTTGCAGCAAATCATTCAGAATCGTCCATAGACGATGGGTGCGTTCTTTACCAAGCTGTAACCAGGGGCCGAGGGCTAAGTCATCGGTTTCATCTTCGATGCGGGTTCGAGCTGCGAGGCCCTCGTCTGTCAGCATTCCAGCATCGTCTAGCCAGCCTCGCTCTTGCAGCTCAGCCACCGTTTGATTCCAGATGTCATCCGGCCAACGCGCGCTACGGCTGTTTCGAGCCTCCCCAGTTGCCGCGGCCAGGATCGGTGCCGCTTGATTGGGCGTTAGCCGAGCCGCCATTACTGCGCTAATATGCCCATCGCCGCGATGCTCTCGAAATAGATTGAGACCATGCCACAGCGCGACGTGGGGTTCACTCGGCCACTGAAGTGCTGCGTGGGCTGCGAATAGAGGCCGGCCGGCAATTGAACAACCCAACATAGCCTCGCGTACCAATGCGACTGCCTCTACAATCTCAGCGGATTCAATCTGCTGTGGAAGCAACCGCCGGAGCGCCTGATCCACCGCCTCAAAACGTGCTGCCACGATTCTCTCCGGGCTCGCGATGCTCCAGGCAAGCGGGATCGCAGGTGAAACCATCTCCACGCTGTGATGATAAAAGGTCGCAGAGACAACCTCAGCTCCCACCCGCCCTAACGGTGCGGACCGTGTCGCATAGTAACTCATGCGATGATCGCCCAGCCCTAGCTGCTTACAGATAGTCTGGTTCTCTGGAGTGTTACTCCCGCCGGCAGCGAGGACAATCGGCTCGTAAACCTGAAACATGGCCCGTGCGATCTGTGTTTGCACGTTATTTTCCTTTGCCATAATTTATCCTCGGGATTATAGCGACCTAAGCAAGAAAAAGTTGTCACGCCCCCGGGTTCACAACTGAACCTGGAATAAACCGTCACCGGAGGCCCCAGACAAACTTAATGTTCGGGTTTAGCTAGGTGCTAGGTTCCATTCATTTGTTACTCCAACCTGGGATTTACTCGAGGTTCGACAACCAAATACCCTTCCCTTAGTATTCATCAATCTAATTTCAGGTTTGGAGGATATTATGCTTTTTCACGTTACAGCCAACCACGACCATATGACATGCCCAGCAAGGGCTGGCGGGAGAGATTCAGATGAGGCGAGACAGGCACTGAAATGGATCGAAGGAAATGACGACGTGAAGGTGTTGGGAGTATGGATATCGGGACCGCTTCATAGGGTATTTACCCTCTTAGAGGCAAGTGACTTTGATGCCGTGAGCGCCTTGCTACGTGAGCAGATGCTAATCGGCAAAGCTGAAGTTTTACCCGTGAGTGACGCCATAGCTAGAAGAAAACAAGGGGGACATTGGGGAACCTAGGAAAGCCGGTCACCGGCGGCCCCGGACAAACTCAAAATGCTGTGGTTTTGTTAGGTGCTAGGTTTCAGTCTTTCTGGCCCCTAGCTGTCAACAGTGATTTGATGTAGGTCTGTGGCGGCACTGGTTGGGCCGCTGTAGTGCTTCTTGGCGTCATCCAGGAGTGGTTGGGGGTTGTCGTGATAGCTTGAGTCCAGGTGGGTTAGAACCAGCTCGGCGACTCCAGCTTGGGCGGCGGCACGGGCCGCTTCTCCCGCAGTGGAGTGGCCGCGGTTCCTGGCGTAGTCACTTTCCTCGTCGGTCCGTAATGCCTCATGAATCAGCAGCCGCGCGCCCCTGGACGCCTCGATCAGCTCCGGGTTGTAGCGGGTATCTCCCGAGAAGACCACCGACATGCCGCCGGATTCTACCTTCCAGCCCACGGCACCTGATATGTGGTCGGCGGGGAAGCAGGAAGCGGTGGTAGTCGGCCCGAGGGTTATCTTCTGATCCATCTCTACAACATGCCAGCGCATAACTTCGCGCCCATCTGAGTTCTTGGCCCCCTCTCTGTTGACTTCGAATATGTTTAGGTGGTTGGCGATACACATCTTCTGCGCCCACTTAAGGGATTCGTCCGTAAGGTAGACATCCAATGGCGGTGCATCCTGCCGTTCCAGGGCCCGACTGAATTGGACAAATAAAAGGCCCGACATATGGTCCGGGTGGTGATGGGAAAGTAGAACAGTGTCGAAGCCGGAAACCGACATTCCCAGCTCCGAAGCGTTGCGCGCAACAGAATTTCCGGAACTGGTGTCGATAAGTAGCCGGGTGCCGTCGTCACAGTCATAGACCATGGCGGAGTGAGCTCGGTTGGTCGAGCTCCCGGATCCTGTGCCAAGGAAGCTAATTTTCATCTCGGGCATCTAGTTGTCCTCTTCAGGTGGAAGAGTAGTGGGATCCCACTCATATCCACAGCTTCGACTCCTGCAACGCCACTCAGGAGTTTTCGTCTTTCTGCTATAACCGTGGGCTCCGCATTCTGGGCAACGCATGGCGATATTTTACACATTTGGTTAACGCAGGGACACTTCCTAACCGGGTACGGCCCTTCCTTAAGGGCCATCGCAAGTCATCTCACATCCATTCACGCCTCCGAGGCATTCCCAGACCGCACCGGATATAGTCCTGCGGCCAATACCCCGGATGCG
>VFHG01000415.1 GCA_009392075.1 SAR202 cluster bacterium | reverse complement strand
TTTGCCGAGTAGGTTGCTTAAGCTATTTGCCTGGATTCAGCCGTGGCCGTCAAGGGCGCCATGTCCCAACATTATGTCAATTGTGGCCGTCAACTCGCGATTAGACAAGAGGCTTGGGGCAGCTATACAGGAACTGCCTCCACCCGTCCTGAGCTCCGACCGAAGTCTAGAGTCTCAATGAAATCGGACTTGTCGAAGGACGGGCCTCGGTCAGACACGGATAATGCACAGCGGGCGGTTCGACAGGCTCACCATGAGCGAATCAACGGGCACCTAAGCAAATAAACTAATGCCGCGGCCGGGTGGATTCCGCCTCCGCCGGAATGACGGGTGGAATCCCCTCTCCCGCGCATGGGAGAGGGCTAGGGCGAGGGCGCTGGTTCTAAACAAGTCAAACAACAACCGCCAGATGCGGCTTGGGGCTTCCGCCTAAGTCAGTTCGCCAAAGCCATCCGGGGTCTGGACCTCTACCAGGTGGGTCTTGCCTGAGGCGATGGCGCTTTCGAGAGCCTTGCCCAGGTCGTTGACGTTGGTGACTTTGGTGCCCTCGAAGCCGTAGGACTCGAAGATCTTTACGAAGTCGGGGTTAACCAGGTCGGTGGCGAATCGGCGGTTGTTTCCGAAGCGGTCGCCTTGGAACCCCTTCAGCACGCCCCAGGCGTTGTCGTTGAACATCAGCACCACCGGGTGGATGCCGTACTGAGCGCAGGTGGCCAGTTCCTGAAAGTTGTACTGGAACCCGCCGTCGCCGGTTATGCAGACCACTGGGTTATCGGGCTTCCCGACCTTTGCGCCGACTGCCGCGGGGAACGCGAACCCTAGACCGAGCCAGCCATGGGGGTGCATGTAGGTCCTTGGTTCGAAAATCTCCAGGCAGCGTGTGGCCCGGCTGGCTCCTACGGTCGGGTCAAGGGAGAAGATGGTGTTCCGGGGGGTAACCGACCTTATGGTCTCGAAAACCCGGAGCTCGTTGCCCCAGGTTTCTTCCAGCGTCTGGCGTATGTTGCCCCGGATGGTTGTGATGTCATCCTGGAAAGCGCTGCCTTTGTGGACGTCCTGGCCACCGATGGCTCCCAGCCATTGCTGGACCACGGCCTGGGAGTTGGCGACTATAGGCACGGTTGCGTCGTAGTTCTTGCCGATTGCCTCGCCATCCAACAACACGTGGACTATGTCTTTGGGCAATTTTAGCCCGATGCCGGCGGTGGACCGCTGGGGCATTATGGACCCCAAAACAACCACTAAGTCACAGGTGCCCAGCCACTCCTGGACCGGGTTCTTGCCCCAGATTCGATTGCCCATGATCTGGCCCAATGACTGGGCGTGGTCCTCTGGGAACGCCCCTTTGGCGCCATCGGCGGTGACCACGGCCGCGCCAATTTTCTCAGCAAGCTCAACGATCTGCTGGGTGCCGCCCAACTGCTGGACTTCCTCACCTACTAGGATTGCCGGGCGTTTGGCCTTGAGCAGCATCTGCAACGCCTGCTCGACCTTGCTGGGGTCGCCTTGGGGAATATCCGGCTGCCGGGCAGTCAGCATCTCCACGTCGGCTACCGCCCCCAAAAGGTCAGTGGGTATCTCCAACTCAATTGGCCTTGGCCTCCGGGTTTGGAACCGGTCAAACGCCTCGGTGATGTTATCGGGAATTGACTCAACCTCGGGAATAGATGCGTTCCAGTCGGTAACGGCCTTGAACATGCCCAGTTGGTCCTTGGTCTCGTGGGTCGCTAGCTTGCCGCTGCCGATGAATTCCTGTTCCACGTTGGTGGTGATCTCTAGGATAGGCGACCCGGAGAAATAGGCCTCGCCCATGGCGCCCATAGAGTCCGCCGCTCCAGGACCGGTGCTGGTGAAAAGCACTCCCGGCTTGCCGGTGGCCCGGGCGTAACCGTCGGCCATGAACCCGCACCCCAGCTCCAAGCGGCCTCCCACGAAACGCAGAGTGTCCTGGCTGCCAAATAAAGAGTCAAAAAGGTCCAGATTATGGATGGATATGATGCCGAAAACCGTGTCCACGCCCTGGGCCTTGAGGGATTCTATGACGGTCTGACCACCGGATAATTTAGGCAATTTTATCTCCTGATTTGTAGCTGACAGCTATTGAATTACTAAACTGATTGGGTTCTGGAGGAGCTTCTTGATCTCCACCAGGAATTGGGCGGCCTCCGCTCCGTCGGCCACCCGGTGGTCGGTGGAGAGGGTCGCTTTCATGATCTGGGCGATGGCCAGTTCGCCGTCTCGCACCACAGGCTGTTCCTTCACGGTACCCACAGCCAGGATGGCCGCGTGGGGCGGGAAGATGATGGCAGTGAAGCTTTCGATATCGAATGCCCCAAGGTTGCTCACACTGAAAGTGGTGCCACTGTATTCGTCATTGCGCAGTGTGCCGCTGTTTGCCCGGGACACCAGGTCCCGGCTGGCCGCGGCGATCTCCACCAGGCTCTTTCTCTCACAACCGTTTATGCCTGGCACGATCAGACCAGATTCCAGGGCGATGGCGATCCCCACGTTGATCGCCGCGTTCATCTGAAGGTGGTCGTCCCGGAAGAATGAGTTGAACTTTGGGTGACGTCCGATGGCGATGGCCGATGCTTTGACGATCAGGTCGTTGACCGATACTCGGTTCTCGGCGTCCAACTCGTCATTCAGGTCGCGCCGGAAAGACATTGCCTTGGTCATGTCGACGTCTACAGCGACGTAGAAGTGGGGCGCGTCTCGCTTGCTGTCAGAGGTAACACG
>VFHG01000414.1 GCA_009392075.1 SAR202 cluster bacterium | reverse complement strand
TCAGGCACCAAGCCGTTCTCCATTATGAAGCCCACGAGCTTCTGCTTGATGCCCTTCTCTGCTGCGCCGGTAATTCCACCTCGGCCGATAAAGTCAGCCTTGTTCAGGTGCACGGCCCATTCGGAGCGGGTTTCCAATGGGTTCGAGGTCGAGTCCGTGTCTTGCCCAACGATGATATGCCCCTTCTCCAATCGCAGGATGCGCTGGGCTTCTAGACCGAAAGAGGAGATTCCAAATTCTCGGCCAGCCTCCGTGATGGATTCCCACAGGTACTCCCCGTTCTCGGAGGCGAAATGCAGTTCCCATCCGGCTTCGCCGACAAATCCGATGCGTATCAAAAGACAGGGCACCCCGGCGACTTGTCCTTGCCTTGAGCGCATGTACCTGAATTTGTCTGGGTCGAGATCGATATCTGTGAGCTTGGACAGGGCCTCCCTTGCTAAAGGTCCGGCAACGTTGACCGCACCGTAAGCGCCGGTGACGTTGGTCACGTGGACACACGGGCCCGAGCTGGACATCCACCAGTTGAACCAATCCTCGATCATGTCGGCGTTGCCCGACGTGGTGGTAACGAAAAAGCGGTCTTGGGCCAGCCGCGTCACGGTGCCATCGTCCAAGATGGCGCCGTTGTCCGAGCACATCAAACCGTAGCGCACCCGGCCCACCCTCAGGTCGGAGAAGGTGTTGGTATAGAGCAAGTCCAACAACGCCGGTGCGTCCGCCCCTTGGACATCAAGTTTACCCAGCGTGCTCACGTCGATGATTCCCACCCGCTGCCGAACGGTGATCGCTTCGTCCTGGGCTGACCCGTAGTCGAGGGGACGCTGCCACAGGCCGGATTCGACCATGGATGCGCCCAATTCGCGGTGCAGGCGGTCCATGGGGCTCCGTTTTAATGGCATGTGGGAAGGCCCGGATAGGGCGGCCAGGGGTACCGGTTGGTAAGGGGGTCGCGAAGTCGTGGCGCCAATTTCGTCGATGCTGCGCCGGGTGTAATCTGCACAGATAGCGGCCAATGACTTGCCGCACATCTTCCCCTGGCACGGACCCATGGACACTGTTGTATAACGCTTCAAGGTTTGAATGTCCTCGAAGCCTTCGTCGATGGCGAAGGTAACGTCCTTGGCGGTAACGTCCTCGCAGAAGCATAAAAATGACCTGGAGCCATCTTGAGCTCTGCTCACCGGCGCATTGGCTGCTGCCACTGAGTCCGCAGTCTGGACAGCCGTGTCATTGGCGTCGGCTGCCGGTACCGCGGAGCTCAAATCTCCCGCTGAACTGGTCCCGGCTAGCCTACCCTGCGTCAATTGTGTGGTGAGGCCGTGGGCGCCCATAACGTCACCCGCGGCGTAGATCCCCGACGGCAGGTGAGTCGGCACGGACTCGCCGATTTTGGCGTTGAACGACAACCGCCCCCCTGCCTGCTGGAGAAGAGCGTCCACTGGCTGATATCCGCCTGACATGCAAACTAGGTCACACGGGATCCGTTCGGACCGGCCCTGTAGGGCTCCGTCCACCGGAGCTACCAAGACCCCTTTGACCTGGCCCCGGCCGGTCGCTTTGACCAATCTGTGGCCCTGAAGGACCCGGATTCCCCGGGCGGATACGGTCGCGAACAAACCCGGCTTGGGGCTCTCCAAGTTTGCGTCCACTATTGCTGCCACGTTTACCCCCGCATCCAGCAACTCCAGGGCAGTCTGATAGCCCAGTTCGGTATTCGTGGCTACGACTGCGTTAGCACCCGGACGTACTCCGTAGAGCCCAACCAGGCGACGCGCTGCGGAGGCCAGCATGATGCCAGGCAGGTCGTTGTTTTCGAATATAAGCGGGACTTCGTGTGCGCCGGTGGCGATTACGACGCGTTTAGCTCGGAGGGTAACACGCCAATCTCCGGCCAAAATGCTCAGTAATTTGTCTTGGTACAGCCCGAATACGGTAGCATCACTCAGCACCTCAATGGAATTCGATTCGGCGACTGACTGCGCCATGGCGCGGGCAATATCAACGCCCGTCTTGCCTTGATAGCCAGGAACTGAGTCGTAGGTCTGCTGATCGAAACGGAGGTGGCCACCCAAGTGCGGTTGATCATCGATCAGGACTATCTGGGAACCCTGATCCGCCGCCGCCAGGGCCGCGGCCATTCCAGCGGGGCCACCACCGACCACCGCCACATCGGCGTGTTGACTGCGGTGGTGGAATTTGGTTTCCGGAACTCTTTCGATATCGATGCTGCCAAGGCCTCCAACGCGCCGAATCACTCCTCGCGCCAGCAGCCACAGCAATTTGGGTCTATGGAGCGCTTTGTAGTAAAACCCGACCGGCATCAACCAATGGAACCGGTCGAGTATCGACAGAAAATCCCAGCGGAGGGAGGGCCAGGCGTTTTGGTGTTGCACCTTTATGCCTGGCGCAACCGGCCGAATGCAGGCGCGGACGTTGGGTTCCCCGTCCACCGTCACCAAGCAGTTGGGGCAGTGCCCGGCGGCACAAAGCAGTCCCCGCGGACGGTGATATTTGAAGCTACGGCTAAAGGTGGTGGTCCCCGCAGCGTAAAGTGCGGAAAGGATGGTGTCGCCTTGCTGGGCGCGGATTGTACGGCCGTCGGATTTAAATTCAACAGCGGCGGAGCGGTCGATGATCTCGCCGGGCTGGGCTGTATTTCGGCCTACGCGGTTCAATTACGCTCCCCTTATTATTGCCAACTTCGTAGAAAAGGCCCTGGATTTAGATTGCCCAACTATCCGGGCCAG
>VFHG01000413.1 GCA_009392075.1 SAR202 cluster bacterium | reverse complement strand
ACGGGCGCTTCCGTGTCCCAGCATCATTTAGTTAGGGAGAATCCATGAGATACGATGTTGTAATCGTCGGAGGCGGGGCCGCCGGATCAGTCTTGGCTAGCAGATTGGCCGAAAACGCAGAAACCTCAGTGCTTTTGCTGGAAGCCGGGCCGGATTACCCGGACCCCGCCAACCTGCCGGATGAGATCAAGTTCGGCGGCACGAGATATGCCGAGGGCCAAGACTCGGAACACAACTGGGCCTTGCGGGCAACGATCACCGAGGAGCAAGGTGAGATTCACGTAGCCCAAGGCCGGGTGATCGGCGGAGGGTCTTCCATCAACGGTCAGGCGATGCAGAGGGGACTTCCCGAAGATTTTGACGCTTGGTCGGCTCTGGGGAATGATGAATGGTCCTATACGAAGGTCCTGCCGTTCTTCAGAAAATCAGAAACCGACCTGGACATACGGGACGACTTTCACGGGACCGACGGTCCCATGCCGGTTAGACGCCGCCGTTCAGGTCATACCCCCGACATACAAAAGGCGTTTCACGCAGCTTGCCTGGAAGACGGGTTCGGCACCTCTGACGACACCAATGGCGCCAACCCTGCCGGCGTCGGCGTGTCTCCTTCGAACAACATCGACGGCATCAGGATGAGCGCCGCGATGACCTATCTCAACCCAATGCGGCACCGTCTCAATCTCACTGTGCGGGGCAGCGTCGCCGTTCGGAAGATATTGATCGAAGACCGGAAAGCCGTTGGGGTAGAAGCCGAAAGCGGCGGCGAAGTTTTCAACATCGAAGCCGACCGCGTGGTCTTGAGCGCCGGTGCCATAAAATCGCCGCATCTGCTTATGCTGTCAGGCATCGGACCCGAGGACCAGCTTAAGCAATATGGTATAGACCAGGTCCATGAGCTCCCGGGCGTGGGACAGAGCCTGTGGAATCACTTGAGCGCCCATATCTCATACAAAGTTAAGGATGGCGCGTCGATGAAGGGCGACGAGGATACGGTGCACTTCAGTTTGCATTACACCTCGGAAGGCTCCAGCGAAGCTAACGACATGGTCCTGAGGACCAACACGGTCGTTGATGAACGGTCAGAGCGGGTGCCAGGACTGCGGACCAAATACAACACCGGCGACGTCTCGCCCGACCAAGCGGCGCGGATATCATGCACACTTGGCTTGCCCGACGGCTCGGGACAAGTCAGGCTGGCTTCTGCCGACCCACTGGTGCAACCGTCCTTCAACTACCAGTATCTCCAGCATCCAAACGATATCCGGAGGGTCAGAGAAGGGGTCCGGATGGCGGCCCGGCTACTGGAATCCAATGCGTATAACGACGTCGCCGACTACCGGATCAGTCCTACGGAAGACATCTTGAACAACGACGATGCATTGGACCTCTGGCTGCGTCAGACGGTAGGCACCGCCAGGCACGTGTCTGGTACCTGCAAGATGGGGCCTGTTTCAGACCCGATGACTGTGGTCGACCAGCACTGCCAAGTCAAAGGGATAGTTGGCCTTTGGGTGGTTGATGCGTCGATCATGCCGAGGGTTCCCCGCTCCGGCGGCGCCCACGCGACCGTTCTGATGATTGCGGAACGTGTAGTGAAGTGGATCGCGGAGGCGTAGCGCGGGCCAGCCCTATTACTCATTTTTCATAGCTGGTGATTAGCTACGAAAAGAAACTTGGTGCTCCGCTTTTTGTTCCACATGGGCAGACGTGGATTTTACTCGAGAATGAACCCCTCATACCCATTGGCCACGACCTCTGCACGCTTGGCGCGCATGGCCGGAGCCGTATCTGGGGCTGTGAGCAATGCCCGTGCCTTGCCGGGAATATTTGCTCCCACAAACCATGAATTCGCCTGTGTTCGTAAGATCTTTGCGCCATCCTCATTGACGTGTTTAACCCAGGCGTCTTCAGCCTCGATAGTGGGCGAAATGCGCCTAAAATCGTTGTCTCGAAGATAGCCCATTGCATCGCCTACCCAATCTATCAACGGCTCAGAAGCCCTGACAAAGTTCCCCACCGATGCTGCGTTTACTGTAAACAGGTTGGGGAATCCTGCTGAGGTGATGCCCATGTAGGTCCTTGGACCGTCTGCAAATTTGTTCTTTAGCGTC
The DNA here is from genome assembly GCA_009392075.1 of SAR202 cluster bacterium. The sequence goes on along the minus strand of VFHG01000413.1, from coordinate 648 downwards.
TGGCCGTCTTGGCCGGTGATATTCAGATTGATCAACCCGCCGGTGATGGCATCAAACCCGGTGGCATAGATGATGACGTCTAATTCGTACTCCGCGTCACTGGTCTTAACGCCCTTGGGGGTGATTCGCTCAATGGGGGCTTCGCGAACGTCAACAAGCAAAACATTGTCCTGGTTGTAAACCTCGTAATAACCGCTTTCGCAAGGCAGTCGTTTGGAGCCAAACATGTGGTCCTTGGGAACCAACATCTCCGCTATAACCGGATCATGGACGCGCCCGCGAATCTTGTTGCGAACAAACTCGGCGTAGTCTTCATTGGCCTCTCCCGGGACCATCACGTCATGAAAATTGGAGAGCCACTTTTTGAATCCCGGCTCGGCCCATAGCCGTTCATACTGTTCAAGACGTTCCTCTGGAGAAACATCCATGGCCGACCGTTTGTCGGATTCATGCATGAACGAGGCGGGAGTTTCCTTGCAAATCCTGAAAATCTCCGGATAACTGGCTTTGATCTGTTTCTGGGTCTCATCGTCGATCAGGCCATTGCGGAGGGGAGCGCAGTAGTTCGCTGTCCGCTGGAACACCGTCAGGTAGGCAACCTCTTTGGCGATCTCCGTGATAAGTTGCACGCCGCTGGCGCCGGTCCCG
>VFHG01000412.1 GCA_009392075.1 SAR202 cluster bacterium | reverse complement strand
GACGAAGGCCCGATGCTAGACCGCGACGCCGCCGCCCGGTCCGGGCTGGGATGGTTCGGCAAGAGCACCAACATCCTCACCCCGTCTCACGGCTCATGGGTGTTGCTGGGCCAGGTAATAACCGACCTAGAGTTGGAACCCGACCAACCGCTGAAGAAGACATGCGGGGCTTGCGTGCGCTGCATCGACGACTGTCCAACTGGCGCGATAGTCGCCCCATACGTGGTGGACAATACCCGTTGCATCTCCTACCAGACGATCGAGAACCGGGGGGTCATACCATTAGAGATGCGGCCGCTCATTCGGGATTGGGTATTCGGCTGCGACATCTGCCAGGACGTCTGCCCCGTCAACCGCAAGGCATCCGAGGCCCATCAGCCGATTCCAACAGCAGAAGCGGTTGGCCACTCTGGGGAATTAGATTTGGCGGAGTTGCTGGCTCTATCGGACGAGGAGTTTCGCAGCCGGTTCCAGGGCACCTCGATCATGCGGGCAAAACGGGTAGGGCTGCAGAAGAACGCCTGTGTTGCGCTGGGAAACAACCGGGATGAGGCAGGCGTTCCAGCGCTGGTTTCTACTTTGACGACCGCTGAGGCGCTAGTGCGAGGCCACGCCGCTTGGGCCTTAGGTCAGATAGCGACAGCCGAAGCGATCGCGTCTTTGGAGCAGGCGATGGCGGGCGAAACCGACAAGTACGTCCAAGATGAGATCGATGGAGCCCTCAAGGAATCACGCCTCAAGCCGGCAGACAGACCCGTTAGCTAGGTAGTCTGAGGCTGCTGCGACTGACCGTTTTACGGTTGGCCCTGTTGAGACTGAGACTTCCTGCGGCCTCCAGAACGGCGCCGGCGCTGGGGGTTGGGGGAAGGAGTGAAGTCCGCCGGAACGTAGCCCTTGCCGAAGTGAAGCTTCTTCATCTCTTCTTCGATCAAGTTGAAATCGTTCTTCGGCAGCAGATGAAGGTTTCCCTGGAAGGCCATATACCAATCTGGAGGATTCCAACGCTTCACGTATTCCAACCGCGGGGCCAGCAGGTTGGCGTCCATGAATTGTTCGTCCTTCAGGATCACGTCGGGTTTCAGCTTGATATGGTAAGGAAAGCCAGTACTGCCCTCATTGACCCAGATCGGCTCCTCTGCTTCGTAGAAAGACGACATCGCAGTGGCGGTGGCGGCGAAGCGACGAAGATGGGAGATATACAAGAGGACGCGGTCGCCTTCAGTGATCCGTTGGACCTTCCGGCGGTGTTGGGCTTTGAGACCAAGTAGGGTGAACCCCCGGTTTTGGGTTATCCGAAAATTCTCCTCGTTATTTATCATCATCCAGAAATTACTGGGCATTTGCACCTCAAGACGCTTTGGGGCCGGTCAACATTGGCCACCGAAGCGTCCGACGATATTTTATCATGATAAAGACTATCATTTCTTCAGTGTTGCCTTGCAATATTACACCGGCATGAACATCGCGGGCAGCGTGCCGGTGTTGTGATGTCTCAGGCGGTGTTGTACCATCAGGCGGGTTTGAACACGACGGGCTACTACACCCAGCACAAGGGGACCGATAAATGACCACAGGACAGCGTGATATCGCCATCGTCGGAGTGGCCGAATCAGACGTCATGGGCACGGTGCCCAACAAATCATCCCTACAACACCATGCGGAGGCGGCCCATAACGCCCTAGAAGATGCCGGACTCGCCAAGAGCGACGTTGACGGCCTCTTGACCGCCGGAGGTTCCACCATGGTCACGGCTGAGTACATGGGCATCAACCCGACCTTCACAGACAGCACGACCGTGGGCGGATCGTCCTTCGTGATACACGTGGCCCACGCCATGGCCGCTATCCGGGCCGGTTACTGCGAAGTGGCGTTGATCACCCACGGACAGGCCGGGCGTTCAGCCAGGGCACGGTTCCCCGCGGACGGCAATTTGCCATATAGCCAGTATGAAGCCCCCTACGGAATCATCGGCGCACCGATCAACTATTCATTGGCTTGTGCGCGGTACATGCACCTATTCGGCGAAGACCGCACCAGGCAGGGTATGGCCGAGATCGCCGTAGCCACCCGTAAATGGGCCAACTTAAACCCCAAAGCTATGATGCACGACACGCCCATGAGTTTTGACGAATACCACGATTCCCGCTGGGTGTCCTGGCCTTTTCATCTGTTCGACTGCTGTCTAGTCACCGACTCCGGAGCGGCCATCATCGTGACCACTGCCGAGAGGGCTAGAAGCCTTAAGAAGACGCCGGTCTGGGTATTGGGCGCCGGCGAGGGGCACGACCATAACATCGTGAGCCAGATGCCCGATTACACATCGACCTGGGCCCGGCGGTCCGGTCCTTTGTCCATGCAGAGGGCCGGCATTACCCATGATGACCTGGACCTGACGATGATCTACGACTCGTTCACCTACACGGTGATGGTCACTCTCGAAAGCTTGGGTTTCTGTGCGCCGGGCGAGGCCGCCGACTTCGTTGCCAACCAACGGACGGCCCCCGGTGGAGACTTCTCTTTGAACACCAGCGGCGGCGGACTGTCTTACACCCACCCCGGCATGTACGGCAGCTTCCTGTTGGTTGAAGCCGTCCGGCAGATGCGGGGCGAGGCTGGTGACCGGCAGGTTAAGAGCAAGAAGGACCCAAGCCAGAACCCTAAGATCTCCGTGGTCAACGGCACCGGCGGGTCTCTTTCGTCCACCGGGACAGTGGTCCTGGCAACCGAATAGCAAACAATTCCGACATATCCTTTGCAGCAAAAGAGGCGGCCTATTAAACTGGGCTGTCTTTCTTTTTTACAAATT
>VFHG01000411.1 GCA_009392075.1 SAR202 cluster bacterium | reverse complement strand
CGTATCTAGGTCCCGCACCAACACCGCCGTCTGCCGTATCTGCTTGGTCAGCGGCTGGCGGGCCAATGTCTGCCAGTCTGGCCCGGCGGCAGGCCAAGGGTTGTCGCCGGAAGTGACTTCAATGACCTCCAGAAAAGCGCCATTGGCCGAGGACGGGTGTATGAAGGCGTGGCGGTAGTCGCCAGTTGCCGGTTTTTCCGTTAGACGAACGCCCAGGGACTTCAAATTAGGGATGAGGCGGTCGTACTCGTTGGTCTCGAAGATCAGCATGTAAGGCGCTTCCCCTCGCCGTTCTAGGTAACGCGCTGCGGCGGAGTCGGCGGAAGTTGGCTGGAGCAGTTCGATGAAGGTGCCATTGCCCGCCGGAAGGACAGCGTTTTTGAGGCCGTAGCTGGTCAGGTCTTCGGAATGGCAGGTCTCCATCCCAAGATGCCGCCGGTACAGCTCCTTCCCGTCATCCAGGTCTTTGACCAAGAAAGCCACTTGCGGCAACCGTTTCAGCATTTTTTAACCTACCAAGCCCGGATGGAGAGTACGCCTGGGGAGAAGAGATCCTAAGAAAACGCGCCGGGCCGCCCGCCTAGCGATTGAATAGGGCTATTATGGCCTTGCCGCCCACGTAGCGTTCGCCCTCGGTGCCGGTCATGAGAATGTCGCATTCCACCAGATTCTCGCCGTCTTCTTCCCTCAGGTCGGTAATGGTGGCCGCCAGGGTCAGGGCACGGTTATGGGGCACCGGCTGCCGGAAAACCAAGTCCAGGTCTTTGATTGAGCCGGGGCCGCCCCAGTTCGTCAGAAGTTGGGCCATCATCGCCATGGTCATGATGCCAGGGACGATTGTGCCTTTCATCCCAGCTTTTTCGGCGATCGCAGGGTCAGTGAACCGATTGGGTGTGGGCGCGCCCCAGACATCGCAGAAATTGGACACCTCATCGTCGGTGGCCACCTTCTCCACGGGTCCGATCTCGTCACCCAGTTCTATCTCATCGTAGTAGGGCAATATTCCCCCGGTTGAATCTGTCTTATCTATTTTGGAACCGCGTTTCGCATACCTAATAAAAGATCAGTCATTTTCCGCTCAAAACGCGGCTATGCCGCTATTCTCGCTTGGCGAAGGACTCTTGGACCTCGGCCACGACCTGGCCGTCTTGGTTGGTGAATGTGGTCTCCCAGACCACGAAGACCATGGTGCCGGAGCGCCCGGTCTTGGCGTAGACATCTTTCAGGTGTGAAGATGCGGTCAAAAGGTCTCCGGCGTAGACCGGGGCCTTGGGTTCGACGCGCTGGCCCGCATGCATCTGCGTCTTGCCGAATTTGACCTTCACATCCGGTAGCGAGACCTGGCGGACCAGAATGCAACAGAGGGTCGGAGGAGCGATTCGGCCCCGGTATCCGGCCTCTTTGGCGCCTTCGTCCGAGCGGAATGCAGGGCCGGTCTCGCCGGTGCTGCTGTTGGCCCGGTCTATGATCTCGTCAGTGATCTCGAAGGGACCGGCTTGGTGTTCGACACCGTATAGAGACCGGTCGTAATCAAGTTCCATGGCCATGGGTTTGTCTCCTTAAGTTGAGGCATCGCCGGTCAAGACGTCTTTCAGCCAGACCGGCTGGAACTCCTTACTGAGTAGGGCTTCCACCAGGTCGGTCTCTTTCCTGATCGGCGCTTTGAAATCGGTCATACAGGTGGCGATGTGGCTGGTCAGATGGGCATCGCTGCCACCGATGCCCAGCAGGTTATGGCTGTCGCAGAGTTCATCGGCCCGTTCGTTCTCGCCAGGCCGGCTGCCGCCGTTGAAACGCTCGACGATCTCCACGTCGTCGAAGGACTCACCCTGGTCAATGTAGTCGGTTAGACCGATTCCGAAGCGGCCGGGGTGGGCGGGAAGGGCTATGGCGTCGTGCTGGCGGGCCGCCTGCATGAGGGCCCTAGCATCCATGCGGACGTCGCCAAAATCAATCTCTTGGGTCAGGGCTTCGGTCACGCCGTAGACCAGGAAATGTCCGTAGCGGGTGTCCAGTTCAGAGCCTTTTAACACCAGCACATCATACTGGGTTGCCAGGTCGGAATAGTCTTTGTCAAAGTCGAACTTTCGGTGCTCGGTTAGCACGATGCCGTCGACGGTATGGCCGCGCTTTCGCAGCACTTGAATCCATTTTACGTATTGCTCAACCGTGGCCCGGGAGTCGTCGGACGACACGGAATGGCTATGCATGTCCAGGTACAAGGTTAGGAAGTTCCTCTGTTGGTGGTGTGGCCCGGGCCCGGTCGATCGCCAGTGGCGGTTGCCGGAAACAGCGAATCAGCGGGCGGGCAAGAATCTGACTCAATCATAATAGTTGCCGCTAAATTCATCAACCGCTCCGACGGTTATCGTGGGCGAAATACCGCCAGATAGAGAGAAGCGGAAGTCTGACCAAATGAGGAGATGGAGGGGTTTTGCAGACCTATAAGCCGGGTTCTGTGAACTTCCCGAAAGGGAAGAACGGTGACCATCTATCTAGCCCAACCACCAGCCGTTAGGCCGGTGGAAGTCCGCTTTTGGCGGAGCGGCGTTACCGCCGCAGTCAAGCAGCCAACCCGGGGACGGGCCGGGCGCCTATGTCCCCCTATTTGGCCTTGCTCCGGGTGGGGTTTAGCCGCCGCTGCGTCACCGCAAACGGCCGGACGCTCTTACCGTCCGATTTCACCCTTATCCCGACTAGTCGGGACGGTATGTTTCTGTGCCACTTTCCGTCCCCGATCCAGGTCGAGTGGACCGGAATCGAGGCCTGGGAGTTACCCAGCACCCTGCCCAGAGGAGCCCGGACTTTCCTCCCTCCCGA
>VFHG01000410.1 GCA_009392075.1 SAR202 cluster bacterium | reverse complement strand
GGACCGAGGCACCGGCGGAGACATCGTTATCAGCGTCGCCGAACAATGGGGCCCTTGCGACCTGACAACTCTCTCCCAGCGCACCAACCTGTCCCGGGAGGAAGTGGCTGAACGGGTGGCCCAATTGACTGAGGAAGGCGATCTGGTGAGCCTGGGTGACTTCGGTGGCGATGCGGATGCCGTGGTCTATTCGGCCCAGGGCTGGGCCATCTTAAAGAGCAAGGTCGCCTCTGCTTTGCAGCTTTACCACACCCAGTATCCGCTGCGTCACGGCGTCCCCGCCCAGGAAATTCGCAGCCGGTTGGACCTGTCTCAGCCGGTCTACCAGCGGGCATTAGTCAAGCTAGTTAAAGAACAGGTCGTCGTAGATGAAAGGCAGTCGCTGCGCCTGCCCGACCACGAAATCACCCTGACGCCAAAGATGGAAGAAGAGGCGTCCGCCTACTTGAAATCTCTGCAAAAAGACCCTTATTCTCCGTCCAGTGACTTGAAGGTCAGCTCGGAGTTGCTGAGCGTCCTCATTGACCAGGGCAAGGTGGTCCGAGTCACCGGCGGCGTGATCTTTGACGCGTCGGCCTACCGCGAAATGACCGAGCGGATCGTACAACACCTGAAGGACGAGGGTAATATCACGGTGGCCGAGGCCCGTACCATGTTCGACACCAGCCGAAAATACATCCTTCCCTTGCTAGAACACATGGACCAACAGCAGATCACCCGCCGCACCGGTGACGAACGCGTGCTCAGGTAGGGTTTTATGGGACTGGACATGGGACAGACGGTCCTCCAATTGGACCAACTCACCCAGTCGGTGCGCGGAGCCAGCGAGGCCCGGGACGCGCGCTTGACCGCCCTGATCAACGCGGCGGCCGGCATCGACCCAGAAACAGCCACCGAGAAAACCGCTGACACCAGACAACGCCCCTACTTGGCTGCCGAGGTCGAAGAATCTCTGCTGGGCACCTACCCGCCGACCGAGCCGCCCGCCGACTGGGTGATTGCCGCGGTTGACGGCTCCCACATCGACGTGGACCGTCACCTGCCGGTTGCCTGCTATTTGCTGAATTTCGGCGGGTGCGTACTGACCTACGGCAGCAACCCCGACGCCACCCTCTTCAGCCATCCTCACCTGGCCACCACACCGGAAGAACTCTACATCTCAGACCCAACGAACTCGACCGGAGAGGAGATGATCAGCGGGGCGCTCTTGGGTTTGGTCCGTACCGTTAAGGAACTGGAGACCCTGGCGAAAACGGTGGAGGAATGTCCGCCGGGCCTGCCGGTTTTAGGACTGGTGGACGGGTCTTTAGTGCTCTGGGGATTGTCGGGACAGGCGTACCGGCCCTACGTGAGCGACGCCATCATCAATGACGGTCTCCTCCCAGCCATGAAACGCCTGGAGAAACTGGCCGAGACCCGCCCCGTTGCCCTGGCCGCCTACGTGTCTTTCCCTCGCAGCACCGAGGCCGTGAACGCGGTGCGCTGCTCCCTCTGCCCCCATGACAACGCTGTCTGCACTCAGTCGTGCAACAACCGCCGCTCCACGCAGCAGCCCTGCGATGGAGCCAACGAATTCTTAGACCGGGACATATTCCAGCGTCTGTTGGAGCCTGGCTGGCGGTCTCCGGTTTACAAGACCAACTCTTCGGTGTCCCGTGAGTCCTACGACGAGGCCCACAAGGTCTACTTCTTCTATGTGAACGCCGGCGAAGAGATCGGGCGCGTCGAGGTCCCCAAGTGGGTCGCCAAGAATGAAACCCTACTCTCCCTGACCCACAGTCTAGTCTGGGACCAATGCCAACGAGGACAAGGCTACCCGGTGGCAATCTCAGAATCTCACGAACAGGCAGTGGTCAGCGCTGGAGACCGCCGGGTGTTCAGGCGCTTGCTCACAGACTCCCTGGAACGCCAGGGCCTCTCCGCCGCCACCTCCCAGAAAGATCGCTCCAAACGCTCACCCTGGGTGTAACGGTCACAACCAGCCAAGCAGTCCCTTCCCCCGTGCACGGGGGAAGGTTAGGATGGGGGCGACTTACCGGCTTCAACCGACTCCGTGGAGTAAACAAATGCTCATCACCCGCCTCTGCACATTACTTGGCATAGACTTCCCCATCATCAACGCCCCGATGGCCGGCACCGCCACGGCTGAATTGGCTACGGCAGTCTCGAAGGCGGGCGCATTCGGGATGATTGGCGCCGGTGCAGACCCGGACCCAACATGGCTCCTAGAGCAGGTGCACGCCGTTAGGGAGAAGACGTCACAGCCCTTCGGAGTGGGTTTTTCGTCGTCGTTTCCTGGACTGGAAAAGGCCATAGAGGCGGCCCTGGATGCACAGGTCGACGCCATCGGCCATTCTTTTGTCGATCCAACACCATTGGTTGATCAAGCCAAGGGAAGCGGGGTAAAAATCTTCGCCCAGGTTCAGACGATGGCAAATGCCAAAAAGGCGGTAACGGCCGGGGCAGACGTCATCATTGCCCAAGGCAGCGAGGCCGGCGGGCATACCAGCCATCTGGGAACGCTCTCGTTCGTACGCGCCGTGGTCAAGATTGCCGGGGATATACCGGTTGTGGCCGCCGGAGGGATCGCAGACGGACCCGGCCTCGCCGCAGCGCTGATGCTGGGGGCCGAAGGCGCGTGGATAGGCACGCGGTTCGTTGCCAGTCTGGAATGGGCCGGGCCGGAATGGGTCAAGGGCCAGGTTGTTCTGGCCGACGCCGATGACACTATACTGACCAACGTCTACGACCTAGTGGCGGAAGCTCCGTACGACCTGGATGTGATTGGTGACCGGGTCATCCGAAACTCTTTTACCGATACCTGGCACGGGCGGGAAACGGAAATGATGACCCAGAAGAGTGAGCTCCGGGAAGAGATCGCAATCGCCTCCGCCGCTGGTGACGCAACAACCGCTCCCGTCCGCGCCGGAGCCGCATCTGGGCTCATACGCTCCATCGAACCGGCGTCGTACATCATTCGGGAGATCGTTTCCCAGGCGGAAGACCTCCTGAAGCACCGAAC
>VFHG01000409.1 GCA_009392075.1 SAR202 cluster bacterium | reverse complement strand
TCAGCGGCGTGGTGTGGTGTTCCGCCACGTGATAGCAGTAAAAATCCTGCTTGTCAGCGTATTCCAGCAGCTTCAGGCGGTCTTCAAATATCTGGGAGGGGGAGTTCTCGTCCCATTCCACCCAGTCGAAGATACCCCACTGAATCTTCCTGCCGTCCTTGGTCTCACTGGCCATGCCGTGCACCTCTGGTCGTCATTGGGAAGGTATCGGTTACGACTCGATGCCGCTGTCGAATTGGACCATTATGCCGTCGGGGTCAAACGCGAAGAATGTCCTGACCTTACCCTGGCCATCGGCGAAAGCATCGAACCCGCCGGCTATCTCCACACCTTTGGCGATCAACTCATCGGCCACCGCCCTGAGGTTCTTAACTGTGAAGGAGACGTGGCTAACACCAATCTGGTCTAGTTTGATTGGCTCGCCGTCCGCCTTATCGCCAGGGTGTGTGGTCATCACCAAGAAAGTCTCACCGCCATAGCCGATGTGCACCGTGCGGCGGGTGTTGCGCTGGTGCTTGTAGGTGTTGGGCATCGCGCCGGTACTGGTGTCTTCGATTGCGTCCTTGGAAATCGTCATACCTAGGATGTCCCGGTAGAAAGCCAGAGATTTGTCCATGTCCCTGACGCAAACTGCGATGTGTGAGATACCTGTACATTCCATCATGCGATGCCTCCGTAGCAGAAAATTATCTAGCAAGTGTGCCTGAGGCGCCAATCCTATTCTGGCGTCCGTTTTTTGTCAAAACTCCCATGCCTGATTAATCCGGCCTGGTCAATCAAGAAAATTCGATTCCTTGCGCCACTGGATATAATTGGCCACCCCGGTCTTCAAGTCGTATTTCGGTGTCCACCCCAAGTCGTCGAAAAGCCGGTGGCCGGAGAGCGGACCTCGGGAATAACTATCGGCTCCAGCATCTGTCTTCGGGGCCGGAGTCTCAACACTGATACCTGGTGACAGTTCTAACACAGCATCGAGTATCTGATGGAACGTAACCCAGATTCCGGTGGTGAGGTTAAAGAGGCCGTGGGGAAGCGCCGAGGCATCGAGAACCGCCCGGATGCCGTCGGCGATGTCCGCAATATAGATATAATCCCGGCCCTGGTTCATGTCTTCGGCGATGATTGTCTCCCCCCGCACTGCGCGGCCAGTCCAGTCGTAGAAGACCGACATCACGGCCCGGTGCCCGGTAACCCGCTCCATGGGACCGTAGGGCGTGCTGAGGCGGACGCTGGCAGTCGATAGGCCGTGCAGTTCGCCGTACCGTCGGGTGATCATCTCGCTGGCGAATTTGGTGATTCCATAGAGGTTCCCAGGGACCGCCGGAGTCTCTTCATTCAGGGTCTGGTCTCCGGGCAGTGCTGAGCCGTAGGCGGCGCCGGAACTGACGTAGATGAAACGGGACACCTTCTGCGTGCGGGCCAGTTCCAACAGGTTCGCGGTGCCCTCCAGATTTATGGCGATGACATCCCGGCTACGCTCGATTTCCAGTGCCTCCCGATTCACCGTATATACCGCCGCGTGTACGATCTTGTCGATCTGATGGTCTTGGCTCAGCCGCTCTACTGATGCCGGGTCGACGATGTCCCCTTGAACAAAAATCACCGAAGAGGAAGATTCGCCCAGGAAGTCCTGGAGCAATTGATCCGGGCCGTTGATATCAAAGCTGACAACCTGGTGACCGTTCTGGACCAAGTCTTTAACGATATTCGCGCCTACAAATCCAGTACCGCCGGTAACGAGAGTCACCATTCGCCGCCTCCTGAATGTCCTTTCAACCGCTCAGCGCAAGTTTATTTGGTATACACCTGGGCTACGCACTATGGCTTGCCAAGAATCACTAGTCAATTAGGACTACCGGCAATCAGGCGGATGGGCGACGATTCCCGGCTATCCCTGCGGGTATAATACCGGCGTGACAATTCTACTGGAAGCTAAATCGCTCACCAAGCATTACGGCCAGACCATCGCGCTGGAGTCGGTAGATTTCATCGTGCAAGACAGTATCACCGGGTTGCTGGGCCCCAACGGCGCAGGCAAAAGCACGGGCATCAAGCTGTTTTTGGGTCTGCTCAAACCGACCTCCGGGTCCGCCAAAGTGCTGGGCGAGCGCCCTTATGAGCCCCTGGGCATACGGGCACGCCTGGGCTACATGCCCGAGCACGATTGCCTGCCCACCGCCATCACCGCCGCAGAGTTTTTGACCCACATGGTCCAAGTGAGCGGTATCCCATCCTCCCAGGCCAGGACCCGGACTGCGGACATATTGCGACATGTCGGCCTAGAAGAAGAGCGCCACCGGCCCCTCGGCCAGTATTCCACCGGGATGAAACAGCGGGTGAAGCTGGCCTAATCGTTGGCCCACGACCCGGTTGTTGTACTGTTGGACGTGCCGTAATTCCCGATTAGAGGTTGAACTAGCCGGAAATGAAAATCACCGACGTCACCAGCGAAGTATTCGAGTGGGAGCGGCCCGGAATCTGGAATGGCGGTCACTTCTACGGGCCGGGCCGGCTGCATAAAGTAACGGTGCACACCGACGAGGGCATCACCGGCTACGGTTGGAACGGCGGCACCGCAGCCGAGCGGCCTCTGAACCTATTCCCAGGTTATGTCGACTACTTCCGGCCCCTGGTAATCGGCCGCGACCCGTTTGAAACGCGCTCGTTGTCCGACGACCTAGGCGAGAAGTTGATCAAGATACTGGGCATCGGCGGCATCAATACCCAAGTCCTGGCGGCCATAAACATCGCCTGCTGGGACATCAAGGGCAAGGCGCTGGGCCAGTCAATCCACCGGATGCTGGGCGGGGCGCAGGAACGCATCCGCACCTACATCGCCGGCGGCTATTACGCTGGGGGTAAGGGATTGGAGGAACTGCAGGAAGAGGTGCGGTTCAACGTTGAAGAGATGCACGCTTCGGCAGTAAAGATCAAGATAGGCGACCCAAATGTCGGCGTGGCCGGAGACATGCGCCGGGTTGAAGCCGCCCGAAATGCCATCGGCGATGACACTACGTTGATGGTGGACGCCAACTGCGCCTTGAACTTGGAAACGTCCCTTGAATTTGCCCGGCAGTTGCCCCAGTACGATGTCTACTGGTTCGAAGAACCTCTACCCATCCACGACTATGAAGGCCACCAGCAGTTGGCCGAAGCCTCCGGCGTCAAGATTGCCACCGGAGAAAACGGCTACCACCTAGCCCATTTCAAGACGCTGCTGGACCACAAGGGAGCATCGATCTTGAATGTGGACGTCGGCATCGTGCCTGGCTACGACGTGGCAATGGACATAGCCGGCCTGGCCGCGGAACGGGGCATCTCCATCGCACCTCACGGTTGTCAGGAATTGCAGTTACCCCTGGCGGCATCGATCCCCCACGGCGAGTTCTTGGAGATCTACCCGGTGGCCGTTGACCCTTTGCGGGCGGAGATGTTTCAACCGCTATTAAAGCCGGACGATGACGGGTTCGTGACCGTGCCCGACAGACCTGGCATCGGCTACGAATTGAACATGGATCTTCTAAATCGCTACCGGGTCGGGTGAACGATATGACCAGTCAGAATGCGATCACGATCCGGCCAGCCTTGGTAGAAGATGCCAAGCTAGTCCTGCAGTTCATCAAGGGCTTGGCCGAGTATGAAAAGTTGTCGGATGAAGTGGTGGCTACAGAGGCCAATATCCGAGAGTCTCTATTCGGTCCCAACGCCAATGCGGAAGCATTTTTCGCCTATCACGGCACCGAGGCCGTTGGCTGCGCAATATTCTGCCAGCACTACTCCACCTATTCGGGACGATCCAGCCTGTACCTGGAAGACATCTTCGTGCTACCCGATTGGCGGAGCCATGGCGTTGGCCGAGAGTTGATGGCCTACGGCAGCGGGTTGGCCCAAGATCGCGGTTATCCCCGGATGGAATGGTCGGTATTGGACTGGAACGAGCCGGCCATCGGGTTCTACGAAAACTTGGGCGCCGAGCGGGTTGAGGGCTGGTACACCTACCGGTTGTCCGGCGAGGCCCTGAAGCGCCTTAATACCCGGGATTAGCGCCTAGGTTCTAGGCAAGACATTCCACCCAACCGTTCGTCCTGAGCTCGTCGAATGACTGGCCAACAAGAGACTTGGTATCCGCAGATTGTAGGCCCTCACCCTAACCTCCTCCCAGGCATGGGAGAGGGAATATCTGCTGCCGGGCGCTAGATCCCCTTGAACCACTGGCTGAATTGCTCGGCCAATGCTCTGTCTCCATCCACCGCCAGATGACCAGCAGCCATTGCCTCTGCCGCTGGCATGCGCCCGTACATCAGCAGGGCGAAGATGTGGGTGTGGCAGCGGAAGGTGACGTCGGCTGTTCCTTGAGGCGCCTCTTCGTAGCGGAATTTGTCTCCCTCCACCACGATATCGGCGGTTACAGCCACCGGGCTCTTCACCTCGAACCGGTAGCGCACCGGACGATCCAACGGCGGCCCCGACCAGAAAGCCCAGCGCAGAGAGCCGGAAGCGAAGGACTCCTGAATCAAGATGACCATGGAGCCCAAACTCGCAGCGGAAAGGCCTGATTTCTCTTCGATGACCGACCGGATGTCCCACTGGTGGAGCACGATCTCTTTGAACCGCAGGTCCACGAAGTTTCCAGCGGGCACGATGCTGCCGGGATGGTAACAGGGTTTGACCTGGTCCTCGGGGCTTAGTCCGGTGAGAAGGTTGATCAAGATGTTGTCATTCTCCAAGTAGGTCTCAAGGAGCTTGTCCCCCAGTCTTTCCTTGGCCTCGATGGACGACTTTGCCAAAGCCGCGGCGCTGATGGAAGGGTGGCCGGTCCCGGCATCGGGGCGGCCTTCCGGCGGAGACGATTCGCCCTGCAAACCACGGGTGACGGTACCGGCGTAGAACTCTGAGTTGCCCACCAGGTGGGCGACCACGTCGCCGACCAGCCACTCGTCACAGGCGCTCTGCAGGCCCCAAGATTCCGAAGGCAGGGCCGTCAGGTACTCCTGAAAAGCCTCGGATTCAGATTTATACAAACTGGCCCGTTCTTCAAACGATTGCATGATTCCTCCAGGTCCATTCCGCGACCGCCGAAAGTATAAGTTTTAAACGACTCCGAAGCAACGAACACAATCTCTCTTTCTCGCTCTTCAGCCCGGTATAGACATAGCTGCCCACTCGGCTTAGAATCCCGAAGTTCAGGCAAGTCGCTTCACCCAAATTACGTCGCTTAAAGACGATAGGAATCCTTGAAGGGGTAGGTTTCATCATGACTATTCCCGGAACGCCACCGGCCCCAACCGACGTGGTGCACCATATCGGAATCGCTGTAGCCGATTTGGACTCGAGCATCGAATTCTATCGGAGTATATTTGGGCTGGAGCCAGGCCCGATCATCGTACGGGAAGACATCGGTGTACGCGGTTGCTTCGTGCCTATTGGCGCCACGAACTTGGAGCTTCTGCAAGGGCTAGAGCCGGAAAGCGGCATATCGATGCATATCGAAGAAAACGGGGAAGGGCTCCACCATGTCTGCTTTGAGGTGGATCGGATCGAAGAGAAGTTGAAGAACCTTGATGCCCTTGGCATTGACCTACGGGACCGGATCCCTAGGAAAGGGCTGATGGGCGGAGACATCGGATTTCTGAGCCCTTCAGCGGCGCGAGGGGTGCTGATCGAATTGGCCCAGCACGAACATTGATCGGACCTGAAGCCGAAAACATGGCCCCCAAAACACAAGATAGGAGTAAATGATATGTCTGTTGGCGTGATAGTCCCTCTACCAGCGTACACCTTGAACCCGGCATTCATAGCCAAGAAGGCCGAAGACTTGGGGTTTGAGTCGATCTGGTACCACGAGCACCCGGTATTACCGGTAAAGAGCGAAAGCGCTTTCCCGGCGACCGGAGGAGAGATTCCTTGGACCTACGCCCATTTCTCCGAGCCTTACATCTCGCTGGCGATGGCCGCGGCGGTAACGAGCAAGATCAAGCTGGCCACCGGTATCACGCTAGTGCCGGAACGCAATCCCCTGATACTCGCCAAAGAGATCTCGGTCCTCGACCTACATAGTGGTGGCCGGTTCATATTTGGGATCGGGGCCGGCTGGAACCGGGAAGAGACGACGATGATGGGCGGCGACTTCGACCACCGGTGGACTCAGACACGGGAGGCTGTGGAGGCATTGAAAGAACTGTGGACAAAAGATGAGGCTGAATACCACGGCCGCTTCTATGACTTTCCTCCGGTCTACAGCTACCCCAAGCCGGTCCAGAAACCCCACCCGCCGATCCTTTTGGGCGGAAACGCCAAGAACGTGCTTCGGAGGGTCGCCACGTACGGAGACGGATGGTTGCCCAATCGAGCGACAGCCAGTCAGATCGAAGAGAGCAGGAAGATCTTGGATACGTTGGCCTCCGAGCGGGACCGAGACCCTGCCTCACTGACGATCTCGGTATTTGGTCAGGCGCCCGATACCACCAGACAGCAGGTGGATGACTTCATGAACGCCGGTGCGCTCCGGGTGTCCGCCTGGGCTCCGCACTGCGAAACCGAAAAAGAGATGGGCGACGAACTGGAGCGGATGGCCGAGGCGATGGTCCGTTAGGTCTACCTGAAATCCCGAAAGAACGCCCGGACTTCTTCAGCCAATAACTGAGGCTCTTCCAACGCGGCAAAATGGCCGCCGCTGGCCATTTCGGTCCAGCGGCGCACGTCGTAGGAACGTTCGCCCCATTCCCTGGGCGGCTTAGATATCTCCTGGGGGAACATGGCCATGCCGGCCGGGGTGGGTACTTTCTGGTCTTTCTCCATCGTCCACAGGTGCTTCTGGTTCTCGAAATACATGCGGGTGGACGAGCTGATGGTCTGGGTCACCCAGTAGATGGTGACGATGGTCAGCAATTCGTCCTTGGTGTAGCTCTTCTCCACGTCTCCGCCGCAGTCGCTCCAGGTGCGGTATTTCTCCACGATCCACGCTGCCAAGCCAACTGGAGAGTCGTTCAGTCCGTAAGCCAAGGTCTGGGGCTTGGTACCTTGGATATGGTTGTAGCCGCCCTCGTCTTGGAACCACTTGTCGCGCTGGGCGATCAGCGCCTGCTCGGAGTCAGTGACCGGCTTGGAGCCGGGGCCCAGGTAGGGAGTTGGGCGGGTGATAGAAGTCAGATGGATGCCGTACAGGGTATCCGAGTGGGCAAAGCCCAACCTAGCGGTGACGCCACTGCCAATGTCTCCACCCTGGGCGCCAAACTTGGGGTATCCCAGGTTCTGGGTCATCAGCTTGTTCCACATACCGGCCACCCGCTGGACCTCCATGCCTCGGTCCTGGGCGTGGTCGGAGAACCCGAAGCCGGGCAGCGACGGCGCAACGACATCGAAGGAATCGGCTGCGTCTCCGCCGTGGCTGGCGGGGTCGGCCAGCAGAGGGATGATCTTGGTCATCTCAAAGAAACAACTGGGCCACCCGTGGGTGATGATTAGAGGGATCGGGTTCGGGCCCTTACCCTTCTCGTGAATGAAATGGATGTCCAGCCCATCCACCTCCGACTTGAAGTGGTTGAAGGCGTTCAGTTCGGCTTCTTGGGCGCGCCAATCGAAGTCCGTCCGCCAGTAATCGACCAGCTCTTTGATATAGGTCAGGTTGCTGCCGTAGTCCCAGCCGGTGTTGGGGATCTCGTCGGGCCAACGAGTGTCAGCCAGGCGCTGGCGCAGGTCGTCAAGGACACTGTTTTCCACGGCGATGGTGAAGGGTCTGACTTCCATTTCAGGGCGCTCCTTTGCTGGGGAGTTCGTTAATCGTCGATGTTGTAAACGCGGGCGGCGGTGCCATGGAACATGGCGGCCCGTTCGGTGGCCGAATAGCCGCTAGACAGGCGTTTAAAAGCGTTCCACAAAACGTTGTAGGAGTAAGAGATCTTGTCCACTGGGTAATTGCTCTCGAACATGCAGCGGTCCGGCCCAAACTGCTGGATGCAGTGTTCCATGAGCGGGCTCAGTGATTCGGCCAGTTCTTCGGAGCCGATCGGCTTCTCCCGAAGCTCCCAGCCATACGCGAACCGCGTCTGCCCGACGCCACCCAGCTTCAACACGATGTTGGGGCACTTGGCCATCTCTTCGATGCCCTTGCGCCAGGCGGGCAAGACCTCATTATCACGGTTGGCGTAGGGTCCGACTCGGACAAGACCGCCGATGTGGTTCAAGACGATGGGCAGGTCCGGCAGGGCGCGGGCGAAATCGGCCAACTCGGACGCTTGGTGAAAGTAGAGGGAATTCTCCAGGATCAGGCCTATATCGGATAGTACCTTGGCGCCGGCCCGGTAGCCGTCGGTGCCCAAAGCTCCTTTGATATCGCGGTTGGCCAGTTCCGGACTCTCATCCCAACCCACCGAATGGCGAACGCCCCTGAACCGGTTGGGACTGGCAGCTTTCATGGCTTCCAAAACGGGGCGCACACCTTCGCCCAGCTTCAGGTCGGCATGGCCGATGATGGCGGCGGCGGCTTTGGTCTGACCGTGTTGTCCGGCGGCGCTGGCGTTGGCGATGGTCTGGACGTATTCAACCTCGCCCACGGGCTTCATCTCATCCGGGCCGTCAGCGCGGTACTCGCAACGGACCTCGATGAACACGGTGGAACGCACGTTGTGGCCGCTGTTCACATCTGCTGCGAGCTCTGGCAAAAGATACTGTTGGTAGTCAACGGGCTCGGAACGTTGGACCCAAAAATGGTGGTGGGGGTCGCAGATCGGAATCTCCGGCTCCAGGGTTCCTTCAGTCGTCAGAGCCAGCCATTCGTTGCCTGTGGGGGGCATGTGGGTCCTCCGTGCTTGAGGTCAGCTTCACCTATAGCGGCCCAATAATATCACGGGCGGCGGCGTGTATGATGGCTGGAATCATCAGGATAAGGAAAGCTCAAAAATGCCTGTGGAAACCAATTTACAGGGCCGCGTTATCGTGGTCACCGGCGCAGCCAGGGGTATGGGCCGGGCGATGGTCAGGGGGTTCCTGGCGGAGGGCACTAAGGTGGTGGCCATGGACCTGTCCTGGAGCCCAACCGGCTTCTCGGGGGACGATGACGACACCTTCCTGAAGGAACTACAGGACCGCCAGGATGATGTCCTGGTCTCCACGGTAGACATCAGCGATTTGCAGGCGGTGGAGGACACCTACCAAGCCACGATAGAGAAATTCGGAACGGTGGATGTGCTGGTCAACAACGCCGGACTGCGCCAGCGGAACTTGTTCCCGCCCACCGGCAAGGTCACCACTCTTGAGACCAAAGACTCGGACTGGGAAAAGATGTTCGGAGTAGGCGTTTTTGGGACTCTGAAAGTCACCCGCAAGTTCATCCAGCCGATGCTGGAACGGCGGAGCGGCAGCATCATCTCAGTTATCAGTGGCGGGGCGATGCACACCGCGGTCGGCGGCGCCTACGTGGCCCAGCGGTCTAGTAGCCGTGAGATGCCGTACCAGTCGGCCAAAGCGGCCATCCTGACCATGATGTTTTACCTGGCCGACGAGGTCCGAGAGAACAATGTTGCGGTAAACATCCTGATTCCTGGGAACGCCCGCACCACCGGATACGACGAGCAGAATGATGCCAGACGCGCTGCAGGGGAAGCCGGCAGAAGTCCGGGCCGTTTCTCCATTACGCCGAATCACATCGTGCCCATAACCCTTTTCTTGGCCGGGCAGGACGCCAACACGGGAGTCACCGGCAAATGCTTCGACGTCCCCACCTGGAACCTGGAACACGGCCTGGGCGGTCCGGAAACCTGGCGGGACCCTAACGCCAACCGGGCGTAGTCCCGGCGGTCCTCATACGTTAATTTCCGTTTTGGTTGGAACGACGTGAGGGATCGTATTTGGAGCGAAGCCGCGATTGTGCTATTTTGGGGGCAGACTAATATCAACAAATACCGGCTTAAACGGCCGATATGAAGGACTAGACGATGGCCACCAAGATTGCCGGCGAGACCTACCGCGGCGAAGCAGTAACATTACCCTTGTCCCAAGACGGACAAGTTTCCGTATATGTATGGCCCTGCCGGATTCTGAACGTTAACGGGCATGGCATGGGCGGACCGACCATCGGCGTTGATGTCGGAAACGAAGAAGTGATCCGGTACGACTGCCACGACACCCCCGGACACTGGCACAAGGGCGGCTACGACAAACTGGGCCGACCCGGCAATTCCCACACCGACTTCCCCGAGGGGCTGGTGCGGGTTGCGGACCAGGTGGAATGGGCTCTCTCCCAGATCAAGGACAATGGATCGGAACTGCTGAAGATCGCCGAGTACGATGACGCGGCCGGATT
>VFHG01000408.1 GCA_009392075.1 SAR202 cluster bacterium | reverse complement strand
GGCAGCCTTCACGGCTTTGGCCGTGGAGACCATCTGCTCTTCGTCTTCTACGGAACAGGGACCGGCCATAATAACGGGCTTGGGTCCGCCGATCACTGCGTCGCCGACCTTGATGATGGTGTCATCGGGATGGAATTCTTTGCTGGCCAACTTGTAAGGCTTGGAGATGATGATTACCTCATCAACCCCGTTCATCAATTCCATCTCGTCTTTGAAGTCCGGAGGAATCGACCCCATCACGCCGATAACTGTTCGCTCGGCTCCTGTGTTGATCTGGGCCCTCAATCCTCGGTCTTCGATCCGTACTCGAATATTATCCAGGTCTGGCTGTGCGGTGCCTGGCGCCATTACAACGATCATTTCAGAAATCACCTTTGGTCCGTGGATTTATTCGTATTCCGTTCGGTCTTTGTAGGAACTGGGACAGACCTTAAGCGAAATACCCCACCACTACCGGAGCCTGCGGCAACTGCGGCATGGCTCCCTCACAATCAGCACAGAGCTTACTAACCTGCTTTAACTGCGCAGGGCTTCGGCCCCTTTTAGATATTTGTAAACCAGGTCTTTTGGTTCCTTATCAGTGTTAACTAGTATAAGTATCCGAATACAACGGGGCAAGCTACCCTTCACTACCACCTGGGTAATGTCTATCAAAGGAGCATTGGCCCAGGCCAATCTGCGCGCCGCAGTGGCCGGGAATGCGGCGTCTAGGTCTGGGGTTATTGTGAAAAATACAGCGGCCAATGAGTCTTCTTCTAGGCCGTTGGCGTCGATCAGCTCTTGTACCAACTCGGTAGTTGCGGCATGGATGGCTTCTTCTGTGTTGGCGTCGGCGGTCGTCGCGCCTCTGATTCCCCGGCAAGCTGTCATCTAATAGACCACTCCTTAAGTTGGGAGAGAGACGCCCGCCAGTTCTGCCACGAACCGGCTGGCCCGCTCGACCAGTTCTTCTCTCGGCGACTCCAGCATAACCCGGATGAGAGCGCTACCGACCACCGCAGCCTCCGCCGTATTCCCCACCTCTTCCACGTGAGCCCGGTTGGATATTCCAAACCCCACCGCCAGGGGAAGGTCTGTGTGGGTCTTCACCCGGTCCAAAAGCTCAAAGCTCCGCCCGGAGACTTGCTCCCGCGCGCCCGTTACCCCCGTGACGCTGATGCAGTAGACAAACCCGCTGGCCCCGGTACAGGCGTCTTTGATGCTTTCGTCGGTGCTGGTGGGCGCCAACAACGGAATGACTGAGATATCCCGAGATCGACATTCCGAGATCAGCGGGGCTGCTTCGAACCCAGGAAGGTCCACAGCGATCAGGCCATCCACGCCGGCCTGTTGGCAGCGCTCGGCAAACGGGACCAAACCGTAGGTGTAGATGGGATTGTAATAACCCATCAAGATCAACGGCGTATCCGGTACCTTTGCCCGCAAAGCCTCGGTCGCTTTCAAGCAGTCTTCCAAGCTGGTGCCGTTCTGCAAGGCTCGGAAACTGGACTCCTGGATCACCGGCCCCTCTGCCAGCGGATCGCTGAATGGCACCCCCAGTTCCACGGCATCTGCGCCGGCCGCAACCAGGGCTGGGACCAACTCCATCGTGGCTTCCATATCGGGGAAACCAGCGGTCACAAATACAATCAGTCCGGGACGCTTCTGCTCCCGGACCGCATCAAACATACGCCTGATTCGAGGTTCGCCCATACCTGGGACCTGACATCCTCCCGGCCCGGATACGACAAGAAAGTGGGCCTACGGTTTGGGCAAATTTAACGTACAACCCCATCGGTGTCTACCCCTGTACTCCCGGCTGAGATCTCCAGCCTCGATTTCTTTTAGCTGAAGGCCTGAACGGCCAGGGCGAAGGCGTTCTGGCTGGCATGGGCGCCGATCGCCGCCCACAGCGAGCCCGTCTTCCAATACAGCCACGCCAACAAAAATCCGGTGATGAAGATGGGGATCAGCACGCCTACAGAAAGATGGAAGCCGCTAAATACCAAAGCGCTAACTGCGATCGCCCACCAAGGCCCCATCTTGGGCAGCAGCCCACGGAAAATGAACCCACGGAAGAATAACTCCTCACTCATGGGCGTGATGACGGCCAGGGCCTGAAAAGTCAGCAGAACGGCTGGGCCGTCAAAAAAGATGTCCGACTCAAACGCTGGTGTGGTTAGTTCATCCACGCCCAACCACTCGACGATACCTGAATAGATGGATGTGGCAATCAAGCTCGCGCCCAGAACTCCGAACATCAGCAGGACGGTCCGTTTCCGCGGCCAGGTGACTCTGCTGAGCCGCAATACCGCCAACGGGTATCTACAGTGGCGAAGGCCCAGGTACCAAACGGTGCCAATGATAGCCAGGGCCATCAGATGAACGCTGATCCAGGTGGACACCGCATCTTCCTGCTCCAGATATAACGAGCCGAGGACCAACGCAGCCGCGGCCGCCGAAAACAGGGACATCATCACCAGGACGATGCCAAAGATTATCTGCCAGCCGCCCCAGGTAACCCCTCCCATTCGGTGGGGCACCCGCCCAATGGCAGCGCTGCCGGAATCGGATGAGAGCTCCGTGGATGTAATTTCACCGGATTGGTCAGAGGGAATAGCGGGTCCAGAGGATTGATGACCGCAACCCGGACAGAACTTCTGTCCGGATCCCCACTGACGTCCACAACCGGCACAATAGGACGCGCCTTGCCCTGCCTGCGGCGACTGACTCATGGTTGGATCCAATGGGTTTTCGCCGGGTTCGCCCGAACGCCAGGGGATATTATTATCGGACTGCAATTTGAATCTGTATGTCCATCTCAGAAATCACTGCGTTAAATTATATCAACATGCCCTTATTTCCAAGTGG
>VFHG01000407.1 GCA_009392075.1 SAR202 cluster bacterium | reverse complement strand
AAGTACTTCCGACCCTCAGAAAGACATGGTTTTGGAAGTCAGTCTTGTATCGATGACCACCCAAAGAATGGTCACCTACGCTACGCTACGGTAACGGATTTAACGGCCCTAACACACCAGACCTAATCTCCTGACAAAAAGTCCCGCCGCCGTTCTTGGCCGCCTGATTGGGCGGCGGGTATACTCACCGGAATCGCTTTGTGGTTAGTGTGGTGTTTGTGTTTTTCCTAAGAGCCATCTTCAATAATTCCTACAACGATTCCTACGACCTGACCTGTGAGATATGCGGCTGCTCAATGATTGAGCAGAAGTGTAAGATCAAGTGCCCCAACTGCGGTTTCACCCGCGATTGTTCAGACCCTTAATGCCCGTGTCCATCCTGGTCTTATACGACCGCAAGAACTCGGCGATCGAGAACCTCGCGCGGGCCGCTGCGTCGGGCGTGGAGTTGTCCGGGGCGGATGTAACCCTCAAGCAGACCACCGAGGCCACAACCGCGGACCTGCTCGCCGCCGACGGCCTTCTGCTTGGTTCCCCAAACTGGAGCGGCATCACCGGCTCACTAAAATCGTGGCTGGACGACCAGGGCGACCTCTGGGAAGACGGCTCATTGGCCGGAAAACCCGCGGCCGCATTCACTTCCGGCTCAGGCCAACACTCCGGTCTAGAGATGACACTCCTACAGATGATTCACTGGCTGCTGGCCTGCGGCATGGTGGTAGTTGGACTTCCCTGGGGAGAGCTAATGCGGGTTTCAGGTTCGTATTACGGGGCAACAGCCGTAGGCGATATGACAACTGAAGACATGGCCCAAGCCCGTGAGCTGGGCGCTCGCCTCGCTTCGGTTGCCACCAAACTAGCCCGGACTTAATCGCTGACTAATCCCCTAGCGGGTGCGGCCACCAGTCCGGATAATTCCGCAGCTTTAGGTTTCGGAAGAACTGAGGTTGGACACCCACCGCCAAGCGCATCGCCTCCAACATCGGCTCCCGGATTGAGAAATGGGCTTCTTCCGAGGTCCGCATCTTGAAGAGATGGTAACTCTCCCGTAGGTTGAACTTGGTTACTACCCGCCGGTTATGGGCGTGGGTCACCAGGTATTGGGCCGCCAAGGGCGACACTTCCCGAACCTTCCAGTAGACATCTTCCGCCTGGCGCACCGTCTGTTCAAACTCGGATTCCAACCCAGCTTGCACCACAACCGGCGGTATTTTATAGCCGTGGGCCACGGTCAGCGGCTGAGGCAGATAGGACATCATACGGTGCCGTTTGAACTCCCGGTAGGCGCCGTAGTCCAGAGTGAATTCAAAGGTGTAGTCCACAATCTCGAACTCCCGAGTTGGAGCGTCGTGGGCTCCCAGCCCAGCGGTACTCTCGTCAATGATCGCCTGACGCGAGTCCGGTCCCAGATCTAACACCCGCTCCCAAACGTCGTCGTAGGACAGATTGGAGTGTCGATAGAGCAGCGCCGCAGCCAATTTCTCTTCGCCCTTCCGGTCCCAATGCACCAATTTAACTTCCGGGGCGCTCGCACCGGACACCGCATCGGCAGCCGGCTCCTCGTCAGGAAACCCGTACCTGCGGGCCTGATCCAATTGGATCGCTGAGGCCCCGGCAAGATAATCGACTCTGTCTGCGTATTTGATCAGCGTCGGGGTGATCAAACGGCCCTGTTCCCTCACGGCGCCGCCCAGAAATTGTTCTTCGATCAATCCCGAGGACACCAGTTTGGCGATGGCGTGTTCCAAGGTGCGGGCGTTGGCTGTGACCCCCACGTTAGTCAATGTGGCCGCCGGCAGCACCGCGCGACAGTGATCGGTGGCCACCCGGCTCAGCCGCATCCGGTAGGCGCCATCTCTCTCAGAGGCGATACGCGGCGTGGTTTCCCGCAGGTAGTCCATGCAGCCGTCGATCAGCTTCCGGTACCCCTGAAACAGTCTCTGGCAAGCAGCAACATACTCTTTCTTGAGAGCCCGATGCTGGGACAGCTCTTCGGGAACATAAAAGTAGTCCTCGGGCATCACCTGGTAGCGGGTGGATTTTTCCGTGTAGGACGCCAGCCGGTTGTCCTCAAGGGTGTCAACGGCCAGCCGGGACACGTTCTCCACCGCCAGGTGAACCACCGCATGCTCGGCGACCGAGGCGTGGCCGTAGCCCAGGACCCACCGCTCGTGGAAATCGGCCGCCTTTTCTTTGCTGACCTGCTCCGCGATCTCGTCGAAGGCTTCGGGGCGGCGGGAGGTCATGGCGAAGGCCACCGCGATCTGTTCTTCGGTTAGATCATGGGCGTCCAGTGGATAGACGCGCCTGGAATAAAGCTGATCAGATGCCAAAGGTTCTTTGGTCGGGTCGGTCATAGGACGGTGAAAACTCCTGGGGAATATCGCGGTATTTGCCTAAGCTATTTGCCTGAATTCAGCCGTGGGTCGTCAAGGACGCCACGCCCCAACTTTATGTCAATTGTGGCCGCCCGATAAGGATTAGACAAGGGGTAGAGGGCAGTCCATTAAGGGACCGGACACGTAGGGGCAGGTTTCTAACCCGCCCGGCTACGCCATATGCCTGCGTCCGTCCCCCGTCACTCGATGGCTGGAATCCGGGATGCGCTTGGCCTCCGGCCTAGGTCAGCGCGCCGAACCCGTCTGGAGTCTGGACCTCTACTAGGTAGGTCTTGCCAGAGGTGATGGCGTTCTCGAGGGCTTTGCCCAGTTGTTTGACGTCGGTCACCTTGGTGCCTTCGAACCCGTAGGACTCGAAGATCTTCACGAAGTCTGGATTCACCAAATCGCTTCCGAACCGGCGGGCTTCACCAAACCGGTCGCCCTGGAAGCCCTTCAGGACTCCCCAGGCGTTGTCATTGAACATCAGCACCACCGGG
>VFHG01000406.1 GCA_009392075.1 SAR202 cluster bacterium | reverse complement strand
GCCCGCCGAGGAAGTCCGCTTGGCTCCTGCGAAGGAGCAACTACCCGGCCTGGCAAATCAAGAAATGGTCGCCTCAAAGACCAACGACCTCGACTACGCCAAATGCAGCGTAGAAGTGCGCGACCGGATGGCTGAGGAACTCTCCATCCTCGCGTCGTCACCCAATCCCGAAACCCTTTCTTTCTACAATGGCCTGGTCAACCAGGCCCACCTGATGGAATACATCGGCGCCAACAGCTTGGTTGTTTTAGAGCGTTCCGGCCGGGTGGAAGCCGAGGCGCTGGAACTTGAAGAGCGCTTCGAGCGAATGCGTGAGGCCCGCGAGGAACGGGGAGAACTGCCCGTCAATTTCCCCTCGCCACACATGGACTGGGAGGAGTTCTCCAACCGGCTGAGCAGCGTGCCTCAGATGCAACTCCAGACCTGGGTTGGCGACGACGAAGACAGGATATTCCGGCCTTCCACCCCGTACTACGGCAAGCTAGAACAACTGGCCGCCGACGTGCGCCGCCACCAGGAGGCCAACTTCGCAGTGGTCGCAGTCACCCAGCACCAACGCCGAGTTGCCGAGATTCTGGAACAAGAAGGCATCGGCGTAGTCCAAGTTGACTCCCTGGAAAGCGCGCCTTCCGCCGGACAGGTAGTCCTGCTGCCAGGTTCGCTGCGGGACGGGTGGACCGTTGAATTCCCAGTGGATAAAACGGTGATTGGTCAGGTCAGCGCTCTGGTTTTGCTGACCGACTCCGAATTATTCGGTACGGCGAAAGAGCTTCGTTACACCCGCCGCCGCAAGGCCGAACACGGGCCGGAGGTTGTCCTTGCCGACCTGGTTCCGGGAGCCCACGTGGTGCACATCGACCATGGCGTGGCCCGGTTCGCCGGCACCACGCACATCGGCGGCGACGAAGATGAGAAGGAATACCTCATCCTGGAATACGCTGAGAACGACAAGCTCTACGTGCCCACCGACCACTTGGACCGTGTGTCCGCCTTCGTGGGCGCACAGGACCAACCGCCATCATTAACCAGGCTGAGCACCGCCGAGTGGGCGCGGGTTAAATCGCGGGTCAAGGGCGCCACCAGAGAGATGGCCCAGGAACTGCTGCGCATCAATGCCGCCCGCGCTCTGGCGGAAGGCCATGAACACAGCGCGGACACGGTCTGGCAACAGGAACTTGAGGACTCATTCCCCTTCGTTGAAACCCCGGACCAAGCCAGGGCCATCGTCGAGGTCAAAGCCGACATGGAGACTATGCGTCCCATGGACCGCTTGATCTGCGGCGATGTCGGCTATGGCAAGACCGAGATTGCCCTGAGAGCGGCTTTTAAGTCTGTGAACGACGGCATGCAGGTGGCCATCTTGGTCCCGACCACAGTCCTCGCACAGCAGCACTACGCCACCTTCAGCGAACGGCTCAGTCCCTTTCCCGTCAAAGTGGAAGTCCTTAGCCGTTTCCGGACACCCAAGGAACAGCAAGAAGTCATCGAAGGCCTGAAAGACGGCAGCGTGGACATCGTCATCGGCACCCACCGGCTGTTGCAGAAGGACGTGAAGTTCAAGGACCTAGGTTTGGCGGTGGTGGACGAAGAACAGCGCTTCGGCGTCAGCCACAAGGAACGCCTCAAGCAACTGCGGCAACAGGTGGATGTGCTGACCCTGAGCGCGACCCCCATCCCCCGGACGCTGAACATGGCTTTGGCGGGTATCCGCGACCTGAGCACCATGGACTCGGCGCCCGAAGCCCGCCTGCCGGTGAAGACCTTTGTCTCCGAGTATTCCGAGGACGTGATCAAAGAGGCCGTCTTGCGGGAGATGGAGCGGGGCGGCCAGGTTTTTTACTTGCACAACCGGGTCCGCACCATTCACCAAGCCGCCGCCGAATTGAACAAACTGGTCCCCCAAGCAAAGATAATGGTTGGCCACGGGCAGATGGCGGAAACGGAGCTTGAAGACGTGATGGTGGATTTCGGCAACGGTGAAGCCGACATCTTGGTCTGCACCACGATCATTGAATCAGGGCTGGATATGCCCAACGTAAATACCCTGATAATCGAGCGGGCAGACCGGTTCGGGCTGGCCCAGCTTTATCAGCTCCGGGGACGGGTTGGACGCAGTGAGCACCGGGCTTACGCCTATCTGCTAGCGCCTCGGGGACGCCGCATCACGGAGGGCGCAGAGCACCGGCTTCAGGCCATTCTGGAGGCTTCAGAATTGGGCGCTGGATTCCGTATCGCTATGCGGGACCTGGAGATACGCGGCGCCGGCAACATCTTGGGCGCGTCCCAGAGCGGCCACATCCAAGACGTGGGCCTCGACCTCTACACTCAGCTATTGAACGAAGCGGTCCGGGAACTGGACGAGGAATCGGGCGGGTCCAGCGCAGGCGACGACCGGGCCGCCGAACTGCCCAGGATCGAGCTGCCCATGAACGCCCGCATCCCCGAGGACTATGTGGACCATCTGCCAACCCGGTTGGCCGTCTACCAGCGTCTGGCCAAGATGACCGACTCCGATTACATACCTGAGATTCGCGAAGAATTAAGAGACCGGTTCGGCCCGTTGCCAGAAGAGGTTGAAAACCTTTTAACCCTCGTGAGCCTCCGCGGTCTGGCCGCGGAGGTTGGCGTGGAATCAATCGTGCAGGGCAGCGACGCCATCGTGCTGTCGTTGCGGGTGCCAGTGGGCGGTGCGAGAATTCCCCTGCAAAGGGCTTTGGGGCCGTCGGTCCAGGTTGGCAACACCCAGATGCAAATGCCGTTGCGCAGGCTGGGCGACGAATGGCTGTCCCGACTCACCAGGGTTCTGGAGAGGTTCTTGGTCTTCCAGGAAAACCTTCGGTCCTTGGCCAGTTCGGCATCCGCGGACTGACCCATCTTGGCCCGTTTGGTCGCATCACCAGCAAACCGCCTGGGGCAGTCTACCGTATTAATTCATTGAACCCTCATGGGCATGGCAACATCTAAATTTCTAGGAACCAGCGCCCGACCGCGCTCGTCCTGTGAATCACAACTGATTCACCACGGAGGGCCCATTGACAAAAAATTCGGAGATTGACCGGCCTTCCGGTCTGAACAAAAGCAAGCTAAGATTTCTGCTCCCTCTTGTGTTGGTATTAGCCGTGGCAGCTATTGCCTGCGGCAGCAGCAGTTCCGAAAGCGGTTCGTCCATCGTGGGAGATGAGTCTTCCAGTTCCGGGGATCTGGCGCCTGACTTTGTGATCACCATGTTCCAGGGCGAGGATGTGGTCGGTGGTCAGGAGGTGAGCCTGCACAGTCTATTCGGCGAAAAGCCCATCGTGATCAACTTCTGGGCTGGCTTGTGCCCTCCCTGCCGGGCGGAGATGCCCGACCTTCAAGAATTCAACCAAAAATTCCAGGGCCGGACTCTCTTGGTGGGAGTAGACCTGGGCCAGTTCACAGGGCTAGGAACCGAGCAAGACGCCCGGAACCTGCTGGCCGAACTAGAAGCAACCTATCCTGCCGGTTCTACCTCAGACGCAGACGTGATCAGGGACTACAAGGTTCTGGGCATGCCGACCACGATCTTCATCGACAGGAACGGCAAAATCTTCAACAAATGGACCGGCGCACTGAACGGCGCCATCCTGGAAGAAAAGACCCTGGAGATGCTGGCCCAGTAGGCCGGACCTGGCTTCGTTAGTCAAAATGCTTGCCACGCTTGATTGCGTAGCGGGCTTTCTATTTTCCCGCTTCTTAAAAGTCTCGCCTAAAACCCGTCATTCCGGGGCGTCAGCCAACGAATTCCGATGCCCAGTCACCAACCCTGGTCGAGAGCGCTCGTTAGCAATAGGATTGCTATTTCCAGGACTCATGTGGGTTTGCGTTCAACAGCGAGCCTGATCCAGTCAGACAAGCTATGGGTATCGACTATTTTCAGAATAACCCTCCACCCCAGACTCACATGCTTGGCGCCGTTCATCTGGGCCCAGGTAGGAGGTCAATACGGCGACCTTGATTTGCTCATGGGCACCAGCACCCGTCGGCAAACGTCCATGCCGTCCGCCTGTTTCATTTTGGTGCCGATGAGCACCAAATCTGGGCAAAGCGTGCCAATTTCCCGGATAGCCGCTTCGCTGTCGTATGTAGAGCCAACTACCTATAATCCATGGACGGACTCCACGCGGCGGGCAAGGATATCCCGGGTGGGACCGTGTTCGTCTATCAGAAAAATCCGAATGCTCAAATCAACTTCGCGTCTAACTGGTGAATCTCGCGCTACAGCAAAGTGGATGAGCCGGTGAAAGCCGAAGGTAATCGTTTTGGCGGGCCATTTGGGGGGAATAGGGCCGCATGATCATTTGACCACGCGGCCCGTTGAAACTTAGGATTAGAAAGTTATGAGGCTAACTCATGCGTCGTAGTATGGGCGGGCACGGCGTTCAGCAAGGAAGGCTGCCGCCTGCGAGCGACGCGAAATCTCCAGTTTTCCTAGGATGTTGCTGACGTAGTTTCTAACCGTTTTGTCGCTCAGGTTGATTTGGCCCGCGATCTGCCGGTTGGTCTGTCCTTCTGCGATCAATTCCAGGATCTTCTTTTCCTGGTCGGTCAGTTGGGCCAGGGGGTCTTCTTCCTTACCCAGTCTTACGCGTTCTAAGACACCGGCAGCGACCGCGGGGTCCAGCAATGTCTGGCCGGAACCGACAAGCCGGATGGCATCCACTATTTCCTGGGAGCGAATCTCCTTCAGTAGATATCCCGAAGCACCCGCCATTATTGAGCCCATCACAGCTTCTTCGTCGCTATATGAGGTCAACATCAGAACTTTTACGTCCGAATTCTCGTCGCGTATTTCGCGGCAGGCCTCGATTCCTGTGCCATCGGGTAGACGAATGTCCATCACCACCACATCCGGAACGGATTCGCGAGCTTTTGCCACGGCTTCAGCAACAGATCCAGCCTCGGCCACAACAAAAAGGTCTTCTTGACGAGAGACCAGCATGGCCAGTCCTTTGCGGACGATGTCATGGTTGTCGACAATCAGTATTTTCAGTTTGTCGTTTGATGCCATCCAGCTCACCTTGTTATGGCGTTTCGTTTCGTAGAGCCTTGCCTTGCTAAAAAATCCGCCGACTATAGGTTACCCCAGTAGCGGCCTCACCGTGGGAACAGGCAGAAGAACTTTGATGTCCAACTTAGTCCCGGCACCGGGAAAGCTTTCGATGTAAAGCACTCCGCCCAAGCGCTCGGCCCGGTCCTTGATGTTGGGTAGACCATAACCCCGGTCCAATTCCGCAGTCTCCAGGTCGAACCCATCTCCATCGTCGGCGATCGCCAGGTAGATGTCGCCTTCGCGGGTGGCCAAGGACATCGACACGTTCTTGGCGTTAGCATACTTTTTTTCTATGTTGGGAAATGACTCTTCTAGGATATGCCAGATGTTGACGAAATAGCGCTCAGACAGAAAGGACGGGTCAATATCCAGGTCAACGGTGGCTGAACGGGCTTGGATCTCAAATCCCTCCCCAGCTTCTTGCGGAATGGGCACGCCAATTAAATGGACTAACCAATTATCGCTATATACGCCAGGAACCGCGGTGGTTTTCAGATTCACCTTGGGGGTGCGCGCGATTATCCCACCGCAAAAACAACAATCCCCGAAGACAAAATGTATGTTGGTAGCGCTTGCGCAGCCCAGATTGGCATTTGGGCGGCGCCGCTCAAACCCGAAACTAGCCGCTGCTGGAAGCCTTCATCCCAGGCACATCTATCTTGCGGTATAATACGTTCTGCCCTGCCCAGAGCCCAATTCCGGCTGGGAGGCGGGAAGGCAGCAGGGAAAGTCGGGGTGTAGCGCAGGGGTAGCGCGCGTCGTTCGGGACACCGAATGCAATCCTACGGTATTAAAATACGATTTCTGTCGGGGTGTAGCGCAGGGGTAGCGCGCGTCGTTCGGGACGACGAGGTCGAAGGTTCAAATCCTTTCACCCCGACCAATTATTAACTTAATTCGTCGAATCTATGGCTTTATCTGCTGGTGTTGTGGCTTAAACACTCAGCATCGCTTCTTATTTCTAGATCGCAGCAAAAAACCCCTTCCAGTTTGGAAGGGGTTTTTTGCTGCCTAATTTCATGGTGGCCTACCTCGGGGTCGAACCAGGGACCTACTGATTAAGAGTTATTAGGCTTAAATGTTTATGCCTGTCGTACTTGTTGGCAACCAGCA
>VFHG01000405.1 GCA_009392075.1 SAR202 cluster bacterium | reverse complement strand
GTGAAGCGCACGCCCTCTTGCTCGTAGGGATCGGGGGCGCCGATGGGCGAGGAGAAGGCCGACGGCAGGATCTGCATATCATTCCGGTCTTCCGAGCCGGTGGCGGTGTACCGCAGGGCCAGTTGATACCTGGGCGCCTTGGGGTCTTGGGGAAAGTCGTCTTTCACCTTATAAACCACCGGCACGATGGGGTGATCCCGCAGGTTCTGTCCAACTCCCGGTAGTTCATGGACCACTTCGATTCCATGTTTCTTTAGTTGGCCAGCTGGTCCCACGCCTGAAAGCATCAAAATATGGGGTGAGGCGATGGCCCCGGCACTGAGGACGATCTGGTCACCCTCAACCGTAAACCGTTCCCCGCCGCATTCCACCTCGGCCCCGATGGCCCTTTTGCCCTCGAACAGGATCCTATGAACCAAAACGTTTGCTTTAATCGTCAGGTTCAGACGGTGCCGGCTGAGATTTATGTAAGTGAGACCGGTGCTCATGCGCACGCCGTCGGGATTGTTCATGGGAATGGGGCCCACGCCGCCGGACTCGGGGTGGTTCATATCGGGGTCGAAGGGAAAACCCTTGTCAATCAGAGCGTCGTGGAAAGCTTGGTGAAAGGGCAGCCACTCGTTCTGCTTGAAGCGGCGCACGGGCATCGGACCTTCGGTGCCGTGAAAATCGTCCCTGATGTCCGCATCCGTTTCCTGCTTCCTGAAGTAAGGCAGAACCTTCAGATACTCCCACTGGTCATTGCCCATGGCGGCCCAATTTTCAAAGTCCTCGGGCAGCCCGCGCAGGAAGACCTGGCCATTGATGGCGCTGGACCCGCCCACCACCTTGCCTCTGGGCACCGCCAGGTCATGCCGGTCGGGAGTACCCGTGCCTACGAATGACCAGTTGTGGGGGCCGCCCATGGCTGCGGCGTCAGGGGTGTAACCGAATTTGATATCGTCGGGATAGTGCTCAAAGTCCGGGTAGTCAGGGCCAGCCTCCAACAACAACACCGACCGGTCCTGGTCTTCCGATAACCGGCTGGCGATGGCACATCCGGCTGACCCGGCGCCAATCACTATCACGTCGTACTTCAAATCAAACTCTCCTTCTACAGTTGCAACCCAAGAGCGGATGGAGGGCAGTTTAGGGCCGGGCGGTACAGCCGTCAAACGGCCTTGGCGTACCGATGTGATAGTTTATTGACCTTGATGAAATCAGTTATTTGGAGGGAACATCATGGCGACATTGACAGAATACGAAAACAAATATGAAACAGTGCGGTTCGAGCGCACCGACGGCATCCTGCAGGTTACGTTCCATTCCGGTGACGTCAGCCTGCTCTGGGGCGAGGCATCGCACCGGGAACTGGGCCATGCCTTTGCCGATATCGGCAGCGACGTTGAGAACAAGACCGTGATCCTGACCGGCGCCGGCGACGACTATTGCGCTGACTTTACGCCTGGCCGGTCATCCAGAAGGATGCCTAAAGACTGGGACAAAACCTACTGGGAAGGCAAACGGCTGCTGCTCAACCTGCTGGATATAGAGGTGCCGGTCATAGGCGCGGTCAACGGCCCGGCACTGATCCATGCAGAGATTCCGGCGCTGTCAGACATCGTTTTAGCCTCGGAGACTGCCACATTTCAAGATGGCCCGCACTTCCCGCGAGGAGTGGTGCCTGGTGACGGCGTGCACGTAGTGTGGCCCATGCTGCTCGGCACCAACCGTGGCCGGTACTTCTTGCTGACCGGCCAGACCCTGTCGGCCCAAGAAGCGTTGGACCTAGGTGTCGTTAGCGAGGTGCTGCCAAAAGACCAACTGCTGCCACGGGCCTGGGAATTGGCCCGCATGATCGTAGAGC
This sequence comes from SAR202 cluster bacterium, assembly GCA_009392075.1. Next base: position 946 of record VFHG01000405.1, on the reverse strand, counting down.
GCCCGCCGCTAACCGTTCGTTACAGCAGGGTCGCCATGACCCTGAACATCAAGCGGCAGATGCAAGACATGCTGGGCTACGGCTTGATGCTGGAGGGACTAGCCTACGTCGACCGGTCTCTGTCGGAGGAATAACCCGGATCTTCTGACGGGCGGGTCTCTATGGCCATTGCCCACATAATTGCCCGGCTCCGTCCAATTTGCGCCGTACATCTCTATCACATCCTGGCGCACTGGTGCCGCTGCGGCTAGGGCCAATTTCTGTAAAAGAGTGGGGTCAGGTTCGGCCATCGTGATAACCAAGATGTTCTCGGTTGCGGCCGAGACACCAACTACCTTACGCAGGCCGGCTTTAAAATCGGGGTTTTCTTCGGCAGACAATAGGTGTTCCTCTCCGCCTAAGATCGCCGAATAGAGAGAGGCATAAGGGGCTAAGACGTCGGACGAAAGGATCCTTTTGAAAGTGTATTCAAAATCCTAGGCGGCTAGTGGCACGCCATCACTCCAAATAAGGCCATCCCTGAGTTTGAAGGTGTAAGTCAGGCCGTCCGCGGAGATTCCTCCATTTTCGATTGTCGGCACTTCGACCGCCAAGCGTGGTGGCAATCTAAGATTTTCATCGGATCCGAGGAAACCCTCAGAAAGTTGCCGCAAAACGGAAAAATCCAACAACGAACTTGCTAGTTGGGGGTCTAAAGTATTCAGGTCGCCGCCCAGGTTCACTCGGAGCAGGTTACGGGAAGGTGGCGCCGTTATCGTTGGGGTTGGTATGCGGGTCGGAATTGGGGTAGCCGTTGGGAAGATGGATGATGTGGTGGCTGTAGGGTTTGCCGCGTCTCCGCCGCAGGCCGCTAACAAGCACAGAATTAAGATTCTGGCCACAGCGCCGATGCCCCATACCCGTATGGGGATGAAAAGCGATTGGAGTACGGGGAAAGATCGCAAGG
>VFHG01000404.1 GCA_009392075.1 SAR202 cluster bacterium | reverse complement strand
ACTTGAACGCTTCGATGCAGGCCCCAACGGCGGTGATGGATTCTACACCGCTGGCTAGCTTCATTTCTTCCGACATTTCCCGGTCGAACTGGATGTAGCCCTTGTGATAGGTGCCTGAGGTGCAGGCGTAGACCAGGATATCGGGTTTGATGTTGGACAGGGAGCGCGCGCCTCGGCTGACATCCTCGTTCATCTTGTCGGCGTCGAACCCGAACAGGGCGGTATCGACAGTGGCCGCCTCTTCGCTGGAGATGTCGATCTGGTGGCCGGTGTTCTTAGTAGATTTGGGTTGATTGCCCCAATCGCCGTTGAACATCCGCTCGAAGTGAACGGTTATCTCAGGGGGTAGCACCCGGTAAAAATCGGGTTCCACCACCGGGTTGGTGGCGGGTACCAATGCTCCGATACGCTTAGTTACAGGCACGTGTAGTTACCCCCTTGCCAATCTGCCGATTCCATCAACAGGGAATGCCCCTGTGGTACCTAGTCCGCAGCCCCGGCGGTCTTGGCGGGCGCGGCTTCGGTCAATTCGTAGAGGGTGCTGCGGGCGCGAATCTGTTCGTCCCAACCCCGGAAACGCAGGTCAATCATCAGCCCGTCCGGTCCCTTGTACTTGCGGTTGGCCTTGCTGCTGCCCGGACACTCAGTTCCGCCGTGGTCCTTGACCGTGGAGACGGCCTCGTCAAGATCGTCAACGTAGAAGCCAATGTGATGAACGCCTTTCACCGTCGAGGAGCCTTCGCCCAGGTTGGGAGCGTCCTCGGAGCCCATCTTCAGGATGGCGAAATAGATGTAGCCGTCGGTTAGCCAGACCCCTTCCTCACCGGTCTCAGCGGGCACGCGGCGAAGTTCGTCCAGACCGAATACGCTCTTGTACCACTCGGCGGTCTCAGCGGGGTTCTCTGTTTGCAGCGCTATGTGCTTGATACGGTTGGCCATGGCTCCTCCATCTGCCGCTATCGAATCGAAAAACACGGTCGGGAAACCGGTGACCGGCCATCCCGCATGGGAATTGTACATCGCTCCGTGGAGTTGGGCTATCAGGGATGCCGGTCACTTCACCTGAGGCGGTTTCACGTAGGTCTTGATCACACCGAAAAAATCGCCGGTGTTCAACTCCTGGCGGTCAACGCACATAAGTTGACTTTCCGGCGACGGGCGCACAAAGGCGACGGGCGCACACTAATGTGAAGGTGATGGGTACTTTAGTGGTGCTTCTTAGTGAGTATTAAGGAAGGATTGGCTGAATTTCAGCCCCGCAATGGCACACTCCGAAATGTTGTTTTTTCTTAATGATGCCGGCAATTCGCCGGCAAACTTGCATGCGCGACCGGGAGAAGGCCGTGGGTTAGTCGTGGGATCGGCCGGGGAGAGACAGGTGGTGCCGAGGGACAGAAGGAAACCACGGATCAGATCGTCATCGGGTAAGTTGCGTGGCTCGGGATTAGAAGCACAAACATCCGAGTTAGATGTTGTGGAAGCCATATCAACCCTCCAGAAAAGGTTGGTTTTAGCTTCCCGGATATGCGAATTGTTGTAAAATGGTGGCACCGACTGGGTTCGAACCAGTGACCTAGCGCTTATGAAGTATAACTGTTAATGCGAATTAGATATACGACGAATTACGTTGACTAATTAGTAGTGTAGCCATGCGAACAAGACGAATTAAGAACACTTTGCAGGTTCTTTAGGTAATTGATATCAACCCACTAGCTAGCTATATGCCTTGATCATAAGGTATTTATGGTTAGAGCCCGTTGGTCCCTCTACTCCCACTTTCAAGGATGAAGCCCTCATATCCTTTGTTCGCGACCTCATTGCACTTTTTCCGGTAGTTTCCGAGGCCGCCGACGTAAGGCATGAACACACGAGGTTTCCCAGGGATGTTCGCTCCGAGGTACCAGGAGTTCGCTAGCATGTACATTGTAGGCTCGGCGACCTCATTCACGTGGGCTACCCATGCCGTCTCGGCGTCGACATCTGCTTCTACGGTCTTGATGTCGCGTTCGCGCGTGTATTGGAGGAAGTCGGCGATCCAATCGATGTGCTGCTCTATAGACACCGGCATGTTACTTAGGACGGAGGGGCTGCCAGGTCCTGTAATCATGAACAAGTTGGGGAATCCGGCTGCTTGTAATCCAAGGTAGGTCTTCGGACCCTCAGACCACTTGTCTTTAAGCGACAGATCATTTTTACCGCGAATATCTATCTTAAAATAGGTGCCCGTCATAGCATCGAATCCGGTGGCGAATACGATCATATCGAACTCGAAATCTTGGTCCTCAGTCCGTATCCCATTGGGCGTGATCTCTTTGATTGGTGAGTGGCGAATATCAACTAGCTCGACGTTCTCATTGTTGTATGTTTCGAAGTAATCGGTATCTATTAGAGGACGTTTTGAACCAAACGGATGATCCGTAGGCATAAGCTTTTCGGCGGTCTCGGGGTCCCGAACCATTTCCCGGATCTTCCTCCGGATAAACTCGGCCATTGTGTCGTTCGCCCTTCTGTCGGTGCTGATGTCTTTGAAGGATGCGCCTAGGAACCTGATTCCACCTTCAGCCCAGCCGGCTTCGTATGCTTCCAGGCGCTCTGCCGCGGTGACCTGTAGAGCGGAGCGCTCATCACGGTTTATAGGAAAGCCGCCGGTGGACCACCTCGCCTGCTCTAATATCTCGTCGTAGTTCGGTTTTACTACCTCTTCGAGGAATTTGCGGTCTACGGTGGCGTGGCGCGCGGGAATAGTGTATTGCGGAGTCCGTTGAAACACGGTCAGGTGCTCCGCTTGTTCGGCGATCACCGGAATCGACTGTACCCCGCTTGAACCTGTCCCAATGACAGCCACGCGCTTCCCGGCGAATTCCACCTTTTCATGAGGCCAGCTACCTGTGTGATACCACTCTCCCTGGAAGGAGTCCAATCCCTTAATACTCGGCACATTGCCTGATGAGATGCACCCGATACCGGTGATTAGGAACTGGGATGTGACAAGATCCCCTTGGTCTGTTTCGATCTCCCAAAGACCGGCATCCTCTTGGAATCTTGCCGACGTGACCCGGGTGTTGAACTGGATGTTACGGCGGAGATCGAAACGGTCCGCGACGTGGTTTAGGTACGAAAGTATCTCTGGTTGTTCTGGATACTTTCCGCTCCAGTTCCAATCTTGAAGCAGCTCCTTCGAGAACGAAAAACAATACATGTAACTCTCGGAGTCGCAGCGCGCGCCAGGGTAGCGGTTCCAATACCACGTACCGCCGACTCCGGAGCCCGTCTCGTAGACTTGGACGGACATACCGTGTTCTTCCCGGAGTCGCCGGAGCATGCCCAATCCGGCAAAGCCAGCCCCAATTACTACGGCATCAAAGTCTGGAGAATTTTCTGAGTCCGACATTTTGTCCTCCGGGCGCTTCTTCGATTAGTTAGAGGGTCTCGCCAGAGAGCTAGATCTTGTTACTCGTTGACTGAGCTTTTGCGGTTCTTACAATGCATGCTTTAATCGCTTTAACAACTTGCTGGAAACCTAGTTCGCTACCATGAAGCATCAGGAGAGTAAAGAATCCATGCATTTGGCCAGTATATCTTTGGAGATCAGTGGGCACATTAGCTTCCTGCAAACGCGATGAGTAGGCCTCGCCTTCGTCCCGTAAGACATCGTGCTCCGCTGTAAGGATGACGGCCGGTGGAAGTCCTGATAGATTTTCGGCGCGGAATGGAGAGGCGTCCGGCTCGCTGCGGCAGGAGGGATCTGGTAGGTAATGGTCCCAGAACCAAATCATTCCATCGCGTGTCAGCAGTAGTTGATTTTCGGGGTCTGTGTATGAGGGACGGTTAAAATCGGCATCGGTGGCGGGATAGATGAGCACCTGCAGGGCTATCGACGGTCCGTTGTTATCGCGGGAACGGATCGCCATCACCGCCGCAAGGTTCCCACCGGCGCTATCACCGGCCACGATTAGTGGCACCTCTCGCCCTGCGATATCTATTACGTGATCCCCGACCCATTTCAATGCCGCATATGAGTCATCTACAGCGGTTGGGTAGCGGTGCTCTGGCGCAAGCCGATACTCTACTAAGATGACTGCGCAAGATGTCCGCTCTGCGAGCTTACGTGCGACCGTGTCATATTCGTCGATCGAGCCTAAAACCCATCCACCTCCGTGGTAGTAAACCAGAACGCCAACGGGATTATCGAGTGGGACAAGGACCCGGAGTCTAGCTTGGCCATCCGGTTCCTTTAAGTTGTGCTCCTCCACACGTCGCATTTCCGGTGCAGGTCCGGCAAGGTCTGATAACTTCGACAAGAAGGCGCGTGCCTCATCTGGTGTGCATTTGTGTAAAGGCTTGTCATCGCCTTCGGCCAACTGTTTTAGAAACCGGACAGTCGCGGAGTCAAGTGCCATAAATCTCTCGATGCGTATATTACTGGCGTGGCCATTTGTGCGTATATTTGTCAATTGGTGGCACCGACTGGGTTCGAACCAGTGACCTAGCGTTTTTGAAGCCCGTAAATTCATCGGTCGCCACGCCTAACCAGGCGATTATAGATGAATTTGGGGCCTACAAAAAGTCCACAAAAGGCCTAACTCCACGAGGCGAACCGATTCCCTGCCTACTTTTACTGAATGACCCTCAGGGGACAAAGACACGGGAGACCACGCCTTTTACGTCGCTACTTCTCTAACTGGTTATCGCCTTCAGTACCTTCAGTTAGTTCAGTACAAGAACTACGTTGCCGACCTGCCTTCCACGACCTTGCCAGTGGCATTCCGAGGTTTCGTAATCGGCAACGTATATTCAGCGGAATTGTTGAACTCGCGTACGTGTCCGCACTGCTGACACACGCCTTCGCTAATCGGGCCGTTTGGCACGGCAATTACCCAATAGTGGGCACAATGAGCGTGTACGTAGTCGGCGAGCTTGGCTTGGTTGTCCGTGGACGGTACTACGCCTCGATATACCCAGTCTTCCGCCGTCTTGAGCGGTACGTCTAGGCCGAGGGCAAACTCTCGTACAGTAAAGCCTTGTACACCTAGCCAAAATTTCAAGTCCACCATACCGGTCAGTTTACTACGGTTCTGGATTCGGCGCGCCCAAGGCCGAAATATTCAAAAAGATATGGACCGATCCCCACTTCTCTTTTTACCCACCCGCGAGTCGAACGGTTTTCCACGCCTATCACTGAAGTTTCTGAAGGAACTGAACGACTCACTGAGGGAATGAAGGTTGGCTCAAGATAGGTGGTTGAGTTCCCGATGTGTCCTCCCTGTCTCCCAAGAACCGGAAGGCCACGAACAGGCCGCACGCCCAATATCAGCCTAAGAATTAACCCTGGCGTGTACCTATCTGCTCGCGTTGAGGTGGTTAAAGTCAGGAAGACTGTGGGGCAGTGGCTTGAGGAGGCGATGCGCGAAAAGATAGAGCGGGAGGGCAGCGATGAGTAAGCTATCTATGAGACAGGTCGCTAAGGAACTGGGGATCAGACCCGCATACCTCTCTTACATGGTCAACGAGAAAAGGCCATGGCGGAAGGATTTGTACCAGCGTTAAATGGGGGTTGTTAACACTCTGGCCGCCGACAACGGAGGCGGGAATGGTGGCACCGACTGGGTTCGAACCAGTGACCTAGCGCTTATGAAGCCCGTAAATCCATCGGTCGCCACGCCTAACCAGGCGATTATAGATGAATTTGGGGCCTACAAAAA
>VFHG01000403.1 GCA_009392075.1 SAR202 cluster bacterium | reverse complement strand
AAAACTACTAGAATCGCTGACGAAAAAGGCCTCCCTTTCGTAGAGGGGTGACTGGGGGATTCCCGCACCAACGCGATTCCAGCCAAACAAACTTTAACTAACGGAAAACAAAGATGCTCCTGGCCCTGGACACCTCAACCCGTTACGCAGGCGTGGCCCTCGCAAATGAGGACCGCGTTTTGGCGTCGCACGCCTGGCACTCCACCTATAACCATACTGCCGAGCTCATGCCGGCGGTGGTGAACATCTTGGAGCACGGTGGCTTGACCGCTGGTGAGTTGGACGGTGTTGCCGTGGCGTTGGGACCGGGCGGGTTCAGCGCCCTTCGAGTGGGGCTCAGCGCAGCCAAGGGACTGGCTTTGGTGGCCAAGAAACCGATAATCGGCGTTGGGACCCTCGACTTGGAAGCTTATGCCTACATCGATTCCGGCATCCCAGTCTGCGCATTGCTGGAGGCGGGCCGGGAAGAGTGTGCGACTGCCCTGTTCGGTCCGGACGGGGTCAGGCTAAGAGAAGACCGCGTTTGCACCGCCGAAGAATTGATGACCGAAGTCACGAACGGGATTTCCAGTCCAACAATCTTCTGCGGTGAGGGGGTGAATGCCTGGAGGGAACACATCTCTGGGGCATTGGGCGACCACGCCCAGATCATCACACCGGTGCCGGCGTCCAGGGCATGGGCTTTGGCTGTCATCGGGCAAAAGAGGCTAGCCGCCGGGAAGTTCGGCGACTTAGTTACGCTGCAGCCCGAATATCTGCGCATGCCTAGCATCGGCGTACCCAAAAAGCGCGGCCGGGTACCCCAAAGCCGCCGGGTGCCCCAAAATCGTAGGAACGTCCGGGGCCAAGTCCGGTAGTTATGGGCGACTTCACAGCCTTGATAATCGGCTGCGGCACGATGGGCGCAGCCACCGCTCGCCTGGCGCTGGAGTGCGGCAAGTTTCAGCAGGTTATCGTGGCTGACCGAGACCTGCAGCGGGCCAACGATCTGGCACACACCCTGGAAGGCCCCATCACAGCCCAGCAATTGGACTACCGCCAGGAAGACCAACTAGCAAAGTCTCTAGGTGGAGTATCGGTAGTCTTAAACACCACTGGCCCCTTCAACCGGGATACCTTATCTCTGATGCGCACCGTGATTGAGGCCAGTATCCCCTATGCCGACATCAACGACGACGTGGAGACCTTACAAAGCGTCTTCGAGTCCGAGTACCTTGGTTCCCTGGCCAAGCACCGTGGAGTTGGAGTGCTTCCGGGCCTGGGAGCCAGTCCCGGCCAGACGAATGTGTTGGCGCGTCACATGGCTGGTCGTATGGACATTGTGGAAGAGGTCCGGTTCTTCATGGTGAACGATGCCTCCTACCGCAGCGAGGCGGTTTGGCGTCACCGTTTGGCCCTGTTCAGTCAATCGGCACTGCTCTACGATCGGGGAAGGTGGACTCAGACGCCGGGCATGTCCGAATTTCAAGACGTTGCATTCCCGCCACCGTGGGGTAACATTCGTTGTTACAACGTGGGATTGGAAACGGTGACCATCCCGATGTCGTTCAAGGGTTTGCTACACGCTTCGCTGTGGCGAGGTTTTTCTGATCCGGACACGACCGACACATTGAAAGGCCTTGTTGATGCCGGTTTCGCCTCTGAAGAAACGCTGGAAGTGGACGGCGTTCCCATTACACCGGCGGCATTGTCGGCAGCGGTTTTGGCTGGTACACAACGGGCTGGCGATAGCCCTGACCCCGGGAGACTGCCCCGGCAAGTGCGGGTCAAGGGAGTCCGAGAGGGCCGCGAGGCGGAACTGACAATGACCTACTCATTTCCCCAGGGAGACATTGCCTTGGCCACTGCTTCGTGCCTGGTGGTCGGCGCGGGACTCCTGGTCGAACGAGAATTGCCCGGTCCCGGAGTGTATCCGCCCGAGGCGATGGACCCGGCACCATTCATGTGGGACATGGAATCCCGAGGAGTCCATTTCAAGCTGGAGGACTCAGCGAGCACCCGGACATGAAAATCCAATAACCCAGAATTCAATAACTCAATAGGACGAACGGGAGTTCGCGAAGGAATAACGAATGGAGCGCACTTTGGTGCTGGTAAAACCCGATGGAGTTCAGCGCGGCCTGATCGGAGAGATCATCAGCCGTCTGGAACGCCGCGGACTCAAATTGGTGGGTATGAAATTGATGCAGGTGGACGACGCCTTGGCCCGGCAACACTACGGCGAGCATGTGGACCGACCGTTCTTCGCCGGGTTGGTGGCGTTCATCACATCCAGTCCGGCAGTGGCAATGGCCTGGGAAGCCGAAAACGCAGTGGAAGCAGTGCGGAACACCATGGGTCAGACTAACCCAACAACATCTCCTTCGGGGACCATCCGGGGAGACTTGGCCCTGGACATCGGCCGCAACCTTGTGCACGGGTCTGACAGCCCGGAATCGGCCGAAAGGGAATTGGCCCTATTCTTCGGAGCCGGAGAACTGCTGGACTACACTCGGGCCAATGACGGCTGGATCAAAGAGTGATCTCCGAGGTCTGCGGGGACATCCGCATCTAGGATGAAGGCGGACGAGGCGGGTTGAAAACCCGCGCCTACAAAAATCGCCTTGCCCTCTTCCATGCTTAGGGGGCTTAAGAAAACAGAAAAGGGCACGGTACAACCGTGCCCTTTTCTTTGATTACCGGATGGGGAGTTTCGGCTTAGAAAATCCTCACTACTTGAGGCGCCCGGGCCCAGAGCTTCTCCAGGCCGAAGAATTCCCGTTCCTCGGGCGAAAATATGTGGACGATAACGTCGCTACAATCCATCAATACCCATCCTGAGGCCGCGGTCCCCTCCCGGCGGTGAATGGACAGGTTGGACTGCTTCATGGTGGTGACGATGTCTTCTTCCAAGGCCTGAATCAGCCGTGAAGAGTCTGCGGACATGACCACGAAGTAATCGGTGAAAGAAGCCAGACCCCGCAGGTCCAGCATGACGATGTCGGCGGCAAGTTTTTCCGAGGCAACCTCGACGATCAAGCGCGCGACTTCCGACGGTTCCAATTGCTGGACTTCCAGAATTTTGCCTCCGAATCCCTAATGGGCTATTGTCGTTTGCGAACTTCTAATTCGAGTATAGGCCAGGCGTGGAACGGGGTCAATAAACCGTATTGACAGAGGGCGTTCATTCCGTAAATTCCGGGTAAATAGTTTGATTTCTGGATTGTGTTAATCGACAGGGGTCGTTAGCCTGGTCAATGACCAATGTTCCAGGACGGCGGGAACCAATTCAGACTACCGGCAAGAACATATTTTCCCTAGGGCCTGGTATAGAAACTGAGAGGAATATATGGGCATCTTCCGATCGATCAAGCGAACGGCTTTGGCTGCCGGATTATTGCTGATGATTCTCGCCGTCGCATGCGGTGGTGATAGCGGCTTTGATGGTGACGGCAGCGCCGTTAGTTTGGTGCCTCAGAGGGCCAACGTTGTAGGGAGTGTCGCGGCTAACCAAGCCTTAGAAGCCTTCGATTTTGGCGTGGACGAGCTTGTAGAGATGCTCTCATCGGGGTCATCCGAAGACGATGATGGAATCGGTAAATTTTTCAAGATTGAGCAGTTTCAGACCGGTGGGTTGTTCGAGGACATCAGCAGGGCCGATTTTTTTGGGGAGATTACGGATGATGATGATGTTGAGTATTTCGCGATTTTGCTGCACGGTAGTTTTGACGAGGCTTCGCTGATCACCGGATTGGAATCGGTCTCCGGCGAAGATTTGGTGCAACAAGTCTACAAAGGAAGCAACGTTTATTATCCGGCAGGCGATGCGGACGAATTTGAATTGAGCGTCCTGGATAGCTCTACATTCGCGGTTGGGACCGGCGGGGCCATCAACGACATCATTGACATAAAGGTTGGAGATGCCGACCCCGCATCGGACTCACTCATCGATGCTTTAAACGACCTTGACAGCGGAATATTCGGGTTTGCTTTCAAGGTTCCAGCAGACTTGGCCGAGGACGCTGATCTGGGCGCCATCTCCCAGTTAGGAGACCTCCCAATCTCTTTGGATTTCATTTCAGCGCTGGATATCGTGGGACTGGGGGGCGATTTGAATGGCGATTCTCTCAACCTGAAAGTAACCATGGAATTCAACGATGAAGATGCAGCGGAATCGTTGGAAGGATTCATCAGTGGAATCGCCGCTCTCGCCTCCGGGTTCTTGCCAGATCCGGACACGGCCGGACTATTGGAAGGACTAATAATTGACCGGGACGGAAGCCGGCTAACCATCGAGATAGCGATACCCGTGGTGGATATCCCTGGCCTTTTCAGCAACCTAACATCCCCGGCCAGCATGGAGACATTTGGTGGCACACCCCCGGGGACACCCGAGATCAGAGACATATCGACCGCGATTGGGCAGCCAGTCCCAATCCTGCAGAGCGTCAGCCATGTGTCCGAGGGCAAAAAAGTGGGATACAGCGATGCCCCGCCGACCTCCGGCGAGCACTGGTCCAGGCCTGCTTCCTGCGGTTTTTACACCGAAGACCTCCCAGATGAGCGTATCGTCCACAACCTGGAGCACGGGAACATAGTGGTCAGTTACAACTTCACCAACCCAGCCCAGGTGACGGGACTCCGGGATGCGTTAGAGGACATTGAACTGTTTGACGATTGGGGCGTGGCTCGCCCGTACGACCGGATTGCGGATGGTCAGGTTGCCATCGCTGCCTGGGGCCATCTGCACACAATGAACGGAGTGAGCCCAGGGGAGCTGGCCTTATTCTTCGAGGCGCTTGCCGGCGTGAATGGGCCGGAGCGATTCGCCTGTTAACTTGAACGTGGCCGGGCCTAGTCCGAGAGGCATCAGGGCGTCCCATTTAGACGGGACGCTCTTTGCATTTCCCCAAACCACCGAATGACCAAGAAAAGGCAATTACTGTAAACGTACAGGAATACCTGTTTTCGGCAATATGGCAACTGGAATTATAGATAAATGTCCATCCTTTCTCGTAATATCCATCAATTGAGCCTGATTCAGTCACGTATGCTAAAATTACCCATGAATACGGCTGAGGGTAATCCCACGGACTGGAAGCAAGCTCCAGACACGCGACATTTTCGCCGCAGGCCTTGTGCGTTCTTGATATTGTGATATATTTAACAAAATCATTTTGCGGCCCTGTTTGACAGGGAGAGTTGTGCTTACGCCGCGCCTAGCGGCGGTTTTGTGTTTCTGGGGCGGCCGCGCTGCTAATGCCCCTGACGTCATTGATGGGTATTGAATAGATAGGTTATCGGCTGATGGACCCTTTAAAAGATCTAGCTAAAAAAGGACTTTATTCGCCCGAGCAAGAACACGATGCTTGCGGCGTAGGCGTTGTCGCCAATATCAAGGGTCAGAAGACGCATCAGATCATCGACGAAGGTGTGCAGGTGCTGATTAACCTGGGACACCGTGGCGCCGCCGGTCGAGACCCAGAAACCGGCGACGGCGCAGGCATGCTCATCCAAACGCCCGTAAAGTTGTTTGAGCGTGAAGCCGCTTGTCTCGGAATCAGTCTTCCACCCGGTGGTGAATACGGTGTCGGCATGGTTTTCATGCCACCTGAAGTCCACACGAACTGCCGCGGCCTGATCGAAAAGGCCATCGAAGCTGAAGGCCTGAAAGTTCTGGGCTGGCGTGAGGTGCCCCTCGACCATTCCAAGATCGGCAAAGACGCCCGGGAAGTCTGTCCCAACATCGCCCAGGTGTTCATCGGCATGGACCCGGACATCAAAGATGCCGCGCACTTGGAGCGGAAGCTCTTCGTGGTCCGGAAAACACTGGAACATTCAGTCAATGATTCAGGCCTGACTGAAGACCAGGCCGACCAGTTCTACATCTGCAGCATGTCCTGCAACACCATCGTATATAAGGGCCTGCTCATGGCCCATCAGATAGCCGATTTCTATCTGGACCTGCAAGACGAAGACCTGGTCAGCGCCTTCGCGCTCGTCCACTCACGGTTCAGCACCAACACCCTGGGTAGCTGGCGGCTGGCCCACCCCTACCGGTACCTGGCCCACAACGGAGAAATTAACACCCTTAGGGGCAACGTCAACTGGATGCACGCCCGGGAGGCACAGTTTCAGTCTCCGCTGTTCGGGGACGACATGGCCAAGATCGCACCGGTCACCAACCCTGGCGATAGCGACACAGCCAGTTTGGACAATGCCCTAGAACTGCTGCAGATGACGGGCCGGGACCTGGACCACGCCCTGCTGATGCTCATTCCCGAGGCTTGGGACCAACACGAGACCATGTCTCAGGAGAGAAAGGACTTTTACGAGTACCATTCTTCTCTGATAGAACCGTGGGACGGCCCGGCAATGATCGTCGCATCTGACGGCCGCTCCCTTTGCGCCCTTTTGGACCGGAACGGACTGCGCCCCTTCCGGTATCTGGTTACCAATGACGATAAATTAGTGATGGCGTCGGAAACCGGCGTATTGGAAGTGCCCCCCGCCGATGTCAAATTCAAGGGACGATTGCAACCGGGCCGCATGTTCTTGGTTAGCCTGGAAGAAGGCCGGATCATTGGCGACGATGAACTGAAGCAGAAACTGTCTGGCAAGAACCCCTACGGCCAGTGGCTGAAAGAAAACAAATTGACGCTCAACGACCTGCCGGCCGCGGCGGAAGCTCCGGCCATGGATTCGTTTGAGCTCGTGCGGTTGCAGCAGGCGTTTGGCTACAGCATCGAAGAGATTCGGATGCTTACTACGGTCATGGCGCAAAACGGCACAGAAGCCATCGGTTCCATGGGCAATGATGCTCCTCTGGCCGTGCTCTCCGATCAGAACCAACTGCTATACAACTACTTCAAGCAGTTGTTCGCCCAGGTCACTAACCCGCCTCTGGACGCCATCCGCGAGGAGTTGGTCACATCCATTAGGGCATTTATCGGCAGCGAACAGAACCTGTTCGAGGAAACCCCGCAACACTGCCGTCAGTTGCGGCTGAAGTCTCCAATCATAACCGACTCGGAATTGACCCAGATAAAAGGGTTGGACCTAGATGGATTGCGTTCCGGCACAATATCGGCGCTGTATGACCGGGAGGCAGGAGAAGGCGGCCTCAAGAAAGCGTTGGACGGGATTCGGGAACAGGCTTCCAAATCGATAGAGTCCGGCTGCTCGATAATCGTACTTACCGATCGCGGCGCAGACAGCCGCTGGGCGCCCATACCCAGTTTGCTGACGGTCTCAGCAGTCCACCATCATCTGATCAGAGAGGGCACCCGCACCAAGGCCGCTCTGGTCTTGGAGTCCGGCGACGCCAGAGAAGTCCACCACTTTGCATTGCTGATTGGCTACGGCGCCGGCGCCATCAACCCGTACTTGGCATTGGCTACCGTCCGGGACCTGGCCGAGACTGGGCGGGTCAACGGGACCAAACCTGATTACGCACAGACGAACTTCATCAAGGCCAACGAAAAGGGCGTGCTGAAAGTAATGTCCAAGATGGGCATCTCCACGGTGCAGAGCTACCGGGGCGCGCAGATCTTTGAAGCAGTTGGGCTGAGCCAAGAACTGATCGAAGAATACTTCACCTGGACTCCGTCACGGGTGGGTGGAATCGGTCTGGACGGCCTGGAGCGGGAAGCGTCGGACCGCCATGACCGGGCCTTCGGCTCGGCTGATATTGCAGCGCAACAAGACCTACAACAGGGTGGCGCTTACCAATGGCGGCGAGGCGAGGAAGTCCACCAGTGGAATCCAGACGCCATCGCCAAGTTGCAGCACGCCGCTCGCACCAACGATTGGGACGCATATAAAGAGTTCAGCCGCCACTCCGACGACCAGACCAAGAGGTTGGCCACGTTGCGGGGACTGCTGAAATTCAAGCAGGACCGGACTCCGGTCGCCATTGACGAAGTGGAATCTGCCGCGGAGATCGTGAAACGGTTCGCTACGGGCGCCGCGTCATTGGGCTCAATCAGCCGGGAAGCTCACGAGACCATGGCCATCGCCATGAACCGGATGGCTGCCCGCAGCAACACGGGCGAGGGCGGGGAAGACTACCACCGCTATGTTGTGGACGAGAACGGCGATTCTCGAAGCAGCGCCGTCAAGCAGGTTGCTTCAGGCCGGTTCGGAGTAACCCCGAATTACTTGATCAACGCCACAGATTTGCAGATCAAGATGGCCCAGGGCTCCAAACCAGGCGAAGGCGGACAGTTGCCGGGCCACAAGATCGATGAATATATCGGCTGGGTGCGGAAGACCACCCCTGGTGTCGAGTTGATTTCGCCGCCGCCCCATCACGACATCTACTCGATCGAAGACTTGGCCCAGTTGATTCATGACCTGAAGAACATCAACCCCGACGCCAGGATCCACGTGAAGCTAGTGGCGGAGGTCGGCGTAGGCACTATCGCGGCCGGTGTGGCCAAGGGCCATGCGGACGTGGTTCTAATCAGCGGCCATGACGGTGGCACCGGCGCGTCTCCCGAGTCGTCTATCAAGCACGCGGGACTGCCCTGGGAGCTGGGAGTTGCCGAGACCCAACAGGTCTTGGTGGCCAACGGACTCAGGAGCCGGATCGTGCTCCAGACCGACGGCCAAATGAAGACCGGCCGGGACGCGGCCATCGCCACGCTATTGGGCGCGGAAGAATTTGGTTTCGCCACCTCGGCTTTGGTGGTCAGCGGCTGCATCATGCTGCGCAAGTGTCACATGAACACCTGCTCGGTTGGTATCGCGACCCAGGACGCTGAATTACGCAAACAGTTTACCGGAAAGCCTGAGCACCTAGTCTCGTACTTCACCTTCGTCGCTGAAGAGATGCGGGAGATTATGGCCGAACTCGGATTCCGGACTGTTGCCGAGATGATTGGCCGAACGGACGTTCTGGATTACATGGACTCGGAGGATCACTGGAAGGCCCAAGGGTTGGACTTCTCTAGGTTGCTGCACCGCCAAGAGTCAGCCGACCCAAGCGAGCCCGTCTACTGTGACCGAGAACAGGACCACGGCCTGGAAAAGGCCCTCGACCACCAATTGATCGCCCAGTCTCAGCCGGCGTTGAATAAAAGGAAGACCGTTAACATAGACCTGCCGATCCATAACTCCAACCGGACCGTGGGCGCCATGCTCAGCGGCAAGATTGCCAAGGCTTTCGGGGAAGACGGACTTCCAGAAGACACGATAAATATCAAGTTGACTGGTTCCGCTGGACAGAGCTTCGCCGCCTTCCTGGCCCGGGGCATCAATATCAACCTGCTTGGCGACACCAACGATTACATGGGCAAGGGAATGTCGGGCGGCCGCATCGTCGTGCAACCCCATCCCGATGCGACATTCGTGGCCGAGGAGAACATCATCATCGGCAACGTGGCCATGTACGGGGCCACCGGCGGTGAGGTGTTTATCCGGGGCATCGCCGGTGAACGGTTCTGCGTCCGTAACAGTGGCGTAAAAACTGTAGTCGAGGCCGTGGGAGATCACGGCTGCGAGTATATGACCGGCGGCGTGGCCGTGATTCTTGGCCCCACGGGCCGAAACTTCGGCGCAGGCATGAGCGGCGGAATCGCTTTCGTTTATGACAAAGAAGACTGTCTCGGGATCTCCTTCAATGATGGCATGGCCGACATGGAGGCGGTAATC
>VFHG01000402.1 GCA_009392075.1 SAR202 cluster bacterium | reverse complement strand
TGCCATGCACCATCCGGCCTACGGGCCCACCTGATGAGTCGACCGACGAAGGGGTAATTCCGAAAAGTAAACGAGATATTGTTAGCTGTTTGATATTGTCTAAAGACATTGGAGCAAGCATACCACGGAGAATCAACCGATCAGCTATGAGTAGGCGCAGCAATGGCCCGCCCTCTTAACGATGAAGACGGGCCACGGTTGTGGGGTTACCAAATCTATTTGAGGTGCTTGTCGAACCAGGCCATGGCCTTGCCCCAAGCATCGGCCGCAGCTTCCGCCCGGTAGCTGGCCCTAGCTTCGCAGTGGAACCCATGCCCGGCGCCGCCGTAGCTATGGAATTCGTGGGCCTTCCCGGCTTTAGTAAGTTCAGTGTCCATTTTAGCCACGTCTTCCGGGGTAGGGTTGGCGTCTTCTTCGCCAAAGAGCCCCAACATTGGGCAACTGATATTGGCCGTCTGTTCCAATGGTGATTGCCCGTCTCCCAGCGCCATGCCGATACCGCCGCCGTAGAACACCACCGATGCCGAAAGGTCTGAGACGTTGCAGGACGCCAGGTAAGAGACGCGGCCTCCATAACAGAACCCAACGATGCCGATCTTATCGCCCTGAACGAAAGGCTGGGCTTTCACATAGTCCACTGCTGCTCTGACATCGGCGATTATGTTGTCGTCGGTGCACCGGCGCATGCGGGAGAGGGCCGTTTCCAACTCCTCGTGCAATCCGGTGGTCATTGGGCCTTCCCGGTGGAACATAGCCGGCGCCAAGCCCACATAGCCTAGAGCAGGCAGCCGGTCTACCACCGATTGGATGTGGGAGTTCACCCCCCATATCTCCTGAATGACAACCACAGCGGGATACTCGTTTGACTCTTCAGGCTGGGTTAAGTAACCCTCCATGGGACCCCCGTCTACCTTGATGTCCACCCAACTAGCTGGCATGGTCTTAACCTCCTATTAAATAACGATTTAAAAGGACGTTTTTAACATCCCCAGTGCAGCATAGGCCGGGTCCAAACAGGCAAGGCCGGACCGAAAAGCATTACTGAACAAGATTAAAAAGTAGGCCGATTCTAGCCGAATGACCGCCGTGAGGCAATTCAGGTTTGGCCGGTCTGACAAACAGGGCTATTCGGCATTCCAATATCGGAGTACTTTTTGTATGATGTTAAGAGTACGGAATGGGAGCAAATTGGGAGGCTGGCCCTAGAGGTAAGCCGGAGAAATTGCCCCGACCTAACCCGCTCTCTCCATCAGACTGGAGGCCGTATTGCGCAACCTGTCAAACTTCCTCGTACACCTGTTTAACCGCGATGGTGAGGCCGAACGGACCTATCTTTCGGTGGTACACGACCGCTGTTTGTTCTGCGAGGAGCCGATCAGCGACTCCCCTTCCTACCTGACCTACCGCGTTTGTCCCTTCTGCAGGTTCCACTACACCGTCACCGCCAGAGAGCGTATCGAGCTGTTGGTTGATAAGGAGACGTTCAAAGAGAACTATAAATATGTGAAGACGGTGGAGCCCCTTTCGTTCTCCCGCCGGAACCGGTACCGAAAATTCCTGGAGCAGGATCAGAACCGGACCGGTCTCACGGAAGCAGCGGTCGCCGGAAAATGCCGGATCGGCGATGTCGAGACCGTGCTCATCGTATTGGACTTTGGGTTCATGGGCGGCACCATGGGCAGTGTCGTTGGCGAAAAAGTGTCCATGGCATTTGAGAACGCAGCGCGCCGTGGCATCCCTGCCGTGGCCGTGGTCTCTGGAGGAGGCGTTCGGATCCAAGAGGGTGTCTTGTCACTGATGCAGATGGCCAAGACCGTCACCGCCGCCAACCGACTGCGGGACGAGGAAGTGCCCTTCATCGTGGTTCTGGCCAACCCGTCCACCGGGCAGGCCTACGCCAGCTTCGCCAACCTGGCCGATGTCATTCTTGCTGAGCCAGGCTCTTTGATCGGGCTCTCGCCGCTGCGCATCCTTCGAGAGGTGTCCAAGATGCCCCTGCCGTTGGACGCCCATACTGCTGAAGCGCATGTTGGCCATGGGCTACTGGACAATGTGGTTGACCGCGAGAACCTGCAACCAAGGATTGCGTCGATACTGCAGATCCTTACTGCGCAGAAACAAGGAAAGTCCAACCATAAGAACCTGCTGAAGTCAGAACCCGAAGAGTGCGACGAGGTTGAACCTTGGGAAGCGATGACCGCAGCCCGAAATTCAGAGCGGCCCCAGGCTAGCTCCTATTTCCGGTCTATCCTCGACCCATTTATAGAACTCCGTGGCGACCGGCTGAACAGCGATGACCGTTCGGTAGTCACCGGCATCGGTTTCATGGACGGCCTGGCGGTTGCCGTTATCGGACAGCAGCGGCGGACTCTGGCTGAGGGGGAGCGGTACCATGTCTTTCCCGACGGCCTGCGGAAAGCCCAGCGGTTGATTGATTTGGCGTCCCGCTTCAAGCTGCCATTGGTTACCCTGATAGACACCCAGGGCGCAGACCCCGGACTGGAAGCGGAGGAGCAAGGTATCGGAAATGCCATCGCCCGGACTTTGTCTTCCATGTTGACCGTCCCAACGCCGATGGTCTCCGTGGTGATCGGCGAAGGGGGCAGCGAGGGCGCATTAGCCCTGGGGCTGTCCGACCGGATCTTGATGCAACAATTTGCCATCTATTCGCCCATTTCAGTAAACCACACCCTGGGTGCCGCTCATCATGACCATATGTTGGACCGTGAAGCCGCCGAGGCCCTGATGTTGACGGCCCATGACTGCCTGGAATTAGGGATCGCCGACGAGGTTGTGCCAGAGCCGGATGGGGGCTCCCATGTCGACCCGCATGAGGCGTCGACGGTCCTCCAAACAGCGATCTTGGCCAACCTATACCAACTATCCA
>VFHG01000401.1 GCA_009392075.1 SAR202 cluster bacterium | reverse complement strand
CCGCTCCGACATTTCTTCAGGCTGTTCGGCTTCCCGTTTGCTGTCGGCAAGTTCCTGCCGTATCTCAGACAGCCGCTGGAACATTTCTTCCAGCCAGGGAACGAAGGCGTTAGCTTCTTCTAATGTGAATTGGTCGCTTTCCATTTCTGGAGCATACTGTAGACCATCTGGTCCGTCCCTTGGAACGTGCGGCGCCCGCCAGGTTGGGCCAGTCTTCAAGGAGTCCAACGGCACTGGCAAATGGCGTACAATGTCTGCCACCGCATACTAGACTGTTGGATACAAAACCCTACCCGGCCAAGTCGAGAGAAAACATGCCCATAATCGACCACAGTAATGTTCCCGAAGTGCCATGGCGGCCCGGCTACCGAAAGTGGGACGTGACCCTTGAAGAGCACGGAGTTTCCAGTTCCCTCAGCCTGAACACCGCCGAACCGGGCACCGGCGCGCCGCTCCACACCCATGAGATCGACGAGCTGATCATGATTATGGACGGCACCCTTGAAGTTCGTGTCAATGGTGAGACGCACACGGTGGAGAAGGACCACACCGTGTGCGTTCCGCCGGGCGTTGAGCACGGTTTCACGGTGGTCGGCGACAAACTCGCTTACCTGATCGTGTTCTTCCCTCATATGGATCCCTATTCGCCGGAAAATACTACTTACCTGGAGGGCAGCCGTCCGGCCACCGTCAGCGACTAAATCGCCGACTAATTCCCGGACAACCCCCAACCGGGCCGGACCCAAGATTTGAACCAGACTCAGACCGACAAAAACTGTTTCCAAGTCGGCGACCTGGCCCTGCTCATCGACCGCAAGGCCCGCCGTTACATGATTACCCTGGCCGAAGGGGAGACCTACCACTGCCATCTTGGGCGGTTGTCCCACGACGACATGATCGGCAGCACCATCGGCGGATGGTACCGCACGGACAAGAGCCATACGCTCTTGGCCGTGCGCCCGTCGCTGGGCGACTTCGTTCGGCAGATGCCCCGCGGCCCCCAGATCATCTATCCCAAGGACCTGGGGAATATTGTCAACTTCGCCGATATCTTCCCCGGCGCCACCGTGATTGAGGGAGGGCTTGGGTCCGGTGCCTTGACCTCCGCCCTGCTCCGGGCGGTGGGCGTCACGGGCAAGGTGATTAACTACGAGATCGACGAATCGGTTTTGCCCAAGGCGATGCGGAACATCGAGCGGGTAACGCCTGATACCTCAAACCTAGAAGTCAAGATCGGCGACATCTACCAAGGGATCGACGAACGGGGCGTTGATCGGGTGGTCTTGGACGTGCCCGAGCCGTGGCAGGCAGTGCCCGGCATCGGCGATTCACTGGTCATGGGCGGAATCCTGCTCAGCTTCGTGCCTACCATCTTGCAGGTACAGCGGCTGGTGTTGGCGCTGGAAGATGACGGCCGTTTCCAGATGATCGAGTCTTTGGAAACCATGCTGCGCACCTGGCATGTAACCGAACGCAGTGTCCGACCCGATCACCGAATGATCGCCCACAGCGGTTTTCTCACGACGGCCGTGCGCTGCGAGCCCAAGCCCGGCGGACGCGTTCAGGTAAACAGCGGGCTGAAAGGTGACGACCCGGCCGAGGAAATTGAGGACGCCAGCGAAGATGAACGTGATGAGTAGGGAATAGACCCTGTAGTTTTTCCTAGGTCGGCCAAAAAGCCTCGAACTCCATCTCGCCTCCAGTGAAGCGCCCATCTGGAAGAGACAGATGCTCGCTGGTCAACAATGGGACCGGTAGACCATCGACCATCGCCGCAGCTTTAGGTGAACGCTCCAAGCCCCACATCGTCGGGCTGCCTACGTTCTTCCCCTGGACAAGCACCTTGAATTCGCCCAAGCCGCCCGGCCGGACAAGGTCTAACATCCCCGAGTGGTTGGCCTGCATCTGCTGCGCGGGGAGAGTTTGGCTTCTAAGTTTTTCTTGGAATTGGCCGTGGCCTAGGTTTGCCAAAAAGCCTCGCTGCGTGACCAGCCCAACGGTTTCAAGACCGGCCATTTCTCCAGCGCACGCTACCGACGTGAAATCTACCTGAGCCGTTATGTCCTGGTTGCCGATCAGGGTCAACGGCGCGTCGGTCTGGACGTGCTGGTGGTAGGTGACCAGGGTCCCTCTGGGCCTCGATTCCGGGTCATAAAGGTCTTTGGCGTCCCGGCCGTAGTCGACGGTTAGCACGAAGCCCCGTTCCAACGTCTCAGCAGCATCACGGTACCAGCCGTCTAGCGCCAGGTTTATCTCGGCGGTCTGCCCTTGGGCCAGCGTGATATCAAGGTCATCCAACCGCGTAGCTAGTCCGGGGTCTGAGAGGGCACCGGTAATTTCTACCATGCCTTCGCCTTCCAGTCCTACGTAAACCTCCCTTAGGCCGTCGTTGGTCATAACCACTTGGTGTACCGGAAAGGCGTCTATGTACTCGTTGGACAAGATGCAGCCGGTCAGTCCTTTGAAGGGCAGACCATCCGCTAAAACTCGGCTGGCCCCGGGAGTTCCCGACTCAACTGGCTGCGTATGCCGGCGGTCCAAGCAGATGTATCTCAGGGACACAGCAAATCCTTCTGGTAGCTCGGCGGCATAGGAGGTGATGTCCCGGCAGAGAAGTCCGTTCCCGGCGCCCAGTTCCAGCACCGTGAACGGTGAGGGGCGGTCCATCTCGCGCCACATCTGGAACAACTGGACTGCCAGAAGCGCGCCAAAGGACGGATGCACCGCCGGGCTAGTGTAGAAGTCGCCTTGGGCCCCGACAGGCTCAAGGCCCGCGTAATAGCCACCCTGGGGCCAATAGAGGGCAACCTCCATGAACTCGGCGAAGGTTAACTTGCCGCGTTCTTCGATGCGCCGTCTGACTTCAATTTCAGGTTTCATAAGGCGCCGGCCCTTAAACGA
>VFHG01000400.1 GCA_009392075.1 SAR202 cluster bacterium | reverse complement strand
TGAGACCGTGACCATGGTGCCCATGTGCGGCATCGGCGGGGATTCGTTCATCCTGCTCTACGAAGCCGCCAACGGTCAGGTAACCGGGATGAGCAGCGCCGGTGCCCCTGGCTCCGGCACCAGCGCCGATTACTACCGCAAGCAAGGCCTGACCAAGATGCCCTTGGAGGGCCCCCACTCGGTTGGCGTGCCCGGTGAGGTCGCCGCCTGGGAGGAGGTCCACAGGCGCTTCTGTAGCAAACCCTTCGACCAACTCCTGGACACCGCCGTCGGTTACGCCGAGGATGGATTTGCCCTGCCACCCAAGATTGCCCAGAGCTTTAGCAGCACCCACAAGAGGCTGGCGGCATTCCCGTCAACGGCCGAGGTGCTGCTGGCCGGAGGCCGAACCCTGGTCGAAGGTGACCTGTTGGTCAACCGGGACCTGGCCGAGTCACTGCGCCGCATCGGCAAGGGCGGGGCGGAGGAGTTTTATAAAGGCGACTTGGCCCGAAAGATGGTCAAGGCTTTGAATGACGCCGGCGGACTGTTCGCCGACGAAGATTTCGCCAACCACGAGGTGGACGTCTACGACCCCATTGGAACGACCTACCGGGGCGAGACGGTCTACCAGACTCGGCCCCCTTCCCAGGGCTTCCTCCATCTGGAGATGTTGAACCTGATCGAAGGTTTCGAACTGTCGCATATGAGTTCGGACGACCCCGAGGCCATCCACCTGATGGTTGAGGCCAAGAAGATCGCCTACGACGACCGCAACCGCCTGGCCGGTGACCCGCGGGTGGTTGAATGGCCACTGGATGAGGTGATTTCCAAGGAGTATGCCGACCGCCGAAGACCCGAGATTCAACTCGACCGGATTGGCACTGAATCGCCGGGCCTGGATTCGGCCCGGACCGACGGCAATACCACCTATTTCTGCGTGGCCGACGGCGCCGGCAACGCCGTCTCCTGGGTCCACAGTCTGTCCCACGCCTTCGGATCGCGGTTCATGGCCGGTGGCACCGGGATCCTCTTCAACAACCGGGCCGGCCGCGGCTTCAGCCTGGAGGCCGGCCATCCCAACGAGTTCGCCCCCAATAAACGCACCATGCATACACTGAACTGCTACCTGACCCTCAGGGACGACAAGGCCCATATCGTCGGCGGCACCCCCGGCGGCGACTTCCAACCCCAATCTGGAGTGCAGATCATCACCAATCTCTTGGACTTTGGCATGGGGCCGCAAGAAGCGGTGGACGCCCCCCGGTGGTGGAGCTACCCCGGCACCGACCCCGCGACCATCGAAACAGCAATGGAGCTGCGGGTGGAGCCGGAGATGCCTGAAAAGACGGTGCAGGGCCTCCAGAAGCTGGGCCATAAAGTGTCCCGCCGCAATGCCGGCGTCTATGACGGCAAGGTGCAATTGATCGTCATCGACCAAGAGCGCCAGGTCCTACTCGGCGCCGCCGACCCCCGAGGAGACGGTCTATCAGCCGGCTACTGACCGGCATTGCCGGGTTTACTAGGCTCGACTACCGCGAGCAACTCTGCAAATTTTCGGTATACGGATAACGAGGAGAAAATGCCTAACCTTCGCCTTTTGGCCCTGTTTGCCCATCCGGATGATGAGGCGTTTCCTGTGGGTGGGTTGCTGGCCCGTAACGTGGCAGAGGGACGGCGGGTGCGCCTGGTGACCACCACTTTGGGCGAAGAGGGAGAGATTCGTCAGGAGGGCTCGGCCACCAAGGATACGCTGGGAGAGGTGCGGCGCTTCGAACTTGCCTGCGCCGTGCGGGCTTTGCGGTTGGAGAGCCACGCTCTTCTGGAATACCGGGACTCGGGCATGGCCGGCTGGGAAGCCAACAGCCACCCGCGGGCCTATATCAACGCCCCCGATGACGTGATCGTAGAGCGGTTCGTGCGGGAGATTAGGGAGTTCAAACCTCAGGTGGTGCTCACCTTTGAGCCGGGCGGACTCTACGGCCACCCAGATCATATCGCTGTGTGCAAACACGCCACGCAAGCCTTCGATCTGGCTTCCGACCCGACGGCGTTCCCGGACCAGATAAGCGGCGGACTAACACCGCACGCGCCCCAGCGCCTTTTCTACAGCGCCCGTCCCAAGGGGTTTAGGCTGGAATGGGCCCAGAAATTGCGCGCCGCCGGAGAAGACTGGCCCTTGCCCACACCGGAGCAACTGGTCCACGGCAATCCGCCGGAGGAGATACATCTAAGCCTGGACGTGTCGGACCAACTTGAGACCAAGATGGCCTGCATCATCTGCCACCGGACACAGGTGGCGCCCACCTGGCCCTACCACCGGGTGCCCCGGGAAGTAGCCGAATGGGTCCTCGGACGAGAGTATTACATCCGCGCCCGCCCGGACGTTTCCCCCGGAGAGACCGTCCCTGATGACATTTTTTGGGGGGTCTCTCCGGACTAACGCCTGGCTTGAAACTCCTAGTCTCAGTCGCACCCCACCGCTCATGGCAAACTCCGAACGGAATCGAGAGTTACGATGTGATTGGACTTGTCGAACCACGGGCTCGTCTGAAACAATCTCCATAAAGAGGGATACACCAGCGCCCACCGAAAAAAACTAGGCGGGCCGCTGGATCAGTTCCACCGAAACTTCGTCTGGGGCGACCACGAAGGCCACCATGGAGCCCGAGGGCATGGTCCAAGGCTCGCAGTTGAACTTCACTCCGTTGCCCTTCAGTACATCCGAAAGCGCCATCAGG
>VFHG01000399.1 GCA_009392075.1 SAR202 cluster bacterium | reverse complement strand
TACAGGCGTTCGATACAATGGTCTAGGGCTTTGACTCCGGTGGATAGCCACAGCCAGTCCGGAGTGCCCTCGGTCATCACTGGGTCTAGAATTATCAGGTCGGCGTAGAGCCTGGGATGGCGCACTCGTATCTTGTGGCCGGCTTGGTCGTCCAGCACATTACCGCCGCCCATATTGAACTCGCCAGCCGACAGGGTAGTCGGGATAGACACCTGCAGTGGCAGCGACTTCCCGTCCAGATTGGGTTCGAGCACCATGTCCTGGTCTTCGCCCAATTGACGTAACTGGTCGACGGTGGTTATTCCCTCGGCCATCAAAACGGCAATCATACGTGCGGCGTCGGAGATGGTGCTGCCGCCTACGCCTACCAGAGTATCAACGCCGTTGGCTACGGCCATGTTGGCGGCCTCTATGGCAGTGGATAATGGCGCTCGCTGAATCAGGCCCGAGTAAACCCCAGCGGAAAGGTCACCCAGCCCTTCGTTGATACGGCGGACCGAGTCGGTTTTCTCCGCCACGGTGCGGCCGGACAGAACCAATACCCGTTTGCCGCCCAGCTTCTTGACTTCATCTCTCAGGGAATCGATCTTCTCGTTTCCGAAAACGATGCGAGTTGGGACTGTAGGATTGAAATCGCCCTGCAGAATGTTTTGCTGCGTCATATCTGAATCTCCGTTAGGACAGGGGGATGATGATGGTGAATCGGTCCTCGTCTCCGATCACGCGGGTGGAGTGACCGGTGCCGGTCATATCCTCGGCTAGGAGCACCGTCCCGGGCCCGTATTGTTTCAGCGTTCCGTCCGGCAATCCAAGTTCGACAGACCCAGTGAGAGAGATGCTGTACTGCCGTCGGGGCGCGGTGTGAAAGTCCAAAAAATACCCGGCTTTGACCATACGGAATGAGATGCCGGGGGTTTGTTCGATGGGCGACGCCAGGCCATGGGCTCCTTCAGTATCAAGAAATTCCGTCATCTCGAATTCTTTCTCTTCGATCACGGAGGTCTCATTCGGTCCGGTAAAAACGTGCACAAATTTAGGCATCTCTTCACTCCAATGTGGGCTGTCAGCGGCCTGCTTTCAGCTAGTTGAGTTTTGGGGCGACCTTTTCATTGATCAATTGGACGGCCTTTATTTGGTGCTCCAACGGCACGCTGCAGCCGAAGTTAACCTCATAGATCACCTGGGTTAGACCCAGTTCTTCTTGAAGCTGCTGCAGCCGGTCCACCACCGATTCTGGGGTGCCGTAAACGACAGTGTTGGCCAGCACGTCTTCGTAGGACATTGCCTTCAGACGTTCCGCTTGGGCCGCCCGGTCGTCACCGACCGTGATTCCTGCGTCACCAATAGACTGGGTTACCACGTTGATCAGCCGTTGCATCTGGAACATGGTGCTTTCTTTGGGTTCCGAATAGGCCTTCTCCTTCGTCTCGGCCACGTACACCGGCACCCTCAGTCCCACGTCCACCGTTCCGGTGTGACCTGCTTTTTTCCGGGCGGAATGAAACTCGGCGACGAGGGGTTTGAGATCCAAAAGCGTGGCCACCCGCGAAGGGTTGATGAAGATGGGATATCCCATGCGTCCAACCAATTCGAAGGTATCGGCGGAGGTAGCACCGATTCTGATGGGAGGGTGGGGCTTCTGTAACGGCTTAGGCACCACGCACAGGTCATCGTACTCATAGAACTTCCCAGAGAACGAAAACCTCTCGGTGGTCCACGCCTTGAGGATGATCTCCAAACACTCGTCGAACCGGTCCCGGCTTTCGGCGTAATTGAAGCCGTACCCTTGGTAGATCCGAGGGAAAGCGGCCCGGCCGATGCCGAAGTCCAAGCGCCCGTCGCTAAGGTGGTCGAGGGTGGCGATCTCCTCGGCGATCTGCACCGGATTGCGCAGGGGCAGAACATGGACCGCCAGCCCGATCTTGACCTTCTTGGTGCGGGCGGCAACTGCCCCAGCTACGGTGACTGGGGCCGACAGGACAGACCGGCCCGGATCGAAGTGATACTCAGCCAGCCAGACTCCCTCGGAGCCCGACTCTTCAGCGGCATCGATCAGCTCCATCGAGTCTTTGAATATCTGCGCCTGTGTGGTCCCCTCCCGCGAGGGGAACTCTACAAAAAGTCCAAACTCCATTTACGGCTCCATTAGGCGTAAGACCTGGCAGGAAAAATCAACTCGCTAATACTACACCACCGGCAATGCCGGGGCTCGTTGCTTCGCAGGCTGAATTAGAGAGCCACGGGCTAGATCGAGCGCTCAACTTGCCGCCTGAAGCCACGGATCCAACGGCGGAGGTCCCGGTTGGAGCAAACGGTTGGAAAGGACATGAGCATCATGCGGTAAACCCAGATGCGGCTGACTTTAACCGTTGAGTCGGAGTCCAACCATTTTCCGCTGCGGGCCAGGCGGGCCAGTGTGCCAAGCCCTAAGATCAGCGGCCATAGGCAGGCTAAGCGCAAACGTACCGACCGGCGCGGAATCGCCAGCAGGTACTCTTCCGCGGCTTCGAAATGCTCCAAGGCCATCCGAATCCACGGAACCAGTACTTCCCTTGCGCGTTCTTCGCTGGCCGAATCCAGCAGGTCTTCGGGAGATAGGCCTGCCGCCGCCAACTCGTCGGCCGGAAGATAGCATCGGCCGTTACGCAAGTCACCGGGGATGTCACGCAGCGCATTAGTCAACTGTAAGGCTTTCCCGAACCGCACCCCCAACTCCGACATCGCCGCCAAGTCCAACCCCTTCAGACTCAAGGTATGGGCAGCGGTGACTGCAGTCCAAAACTCTCCTACGCAGCCGGCCACCAGGTAGGTATAACGGTCCAAATCGGCTCCATTTGGCAGCGCCGCCAAAGCTCCAGAATTGGCATCTGGAAAGACCGTCAGGTCCATCTCTATGCCCTCGGTCAGCGTAATC
>VFHG01000398.1 GCA_009392075.1 SAR202 cluster bacterium | reverse complement strand
CCGCTCGGCCAGAGCCTTGAACACCTCTTGTCCTTCGACCCTTGCGATGGTGGCGCCCAGGCAGTGGTGAACACCGGAGCCGAAGGCCACGTGTGGGTTCGGCCACCGGGTGATATCCATGGTGTCTGGGTTCTCAAATTTGTTGGGGTCACGGTTGGCCGAGGACATGAACCAGCGGATGCGGTCGTCCTTCTTGATCTGCTTCCCGCGCATCTCCACGTCTTCCGAGGCGAGACGTTGGATGGATATCACCGGGGAGTCAAAACGAAGGGCCTCTTCAGTGGCGCGGACCATCAGGCCTTCCGTGTCGGTCTTCAGGAGGTCCCATTGGTCGCGGTTGTTCATGAAGGCCAAAGTTCCGTTGCAGATCAAGTTGATGGTGGTCTCATGGCCGGCAAGCAAAAGCAGCGAAGTATTTACCAGCACCTGGTGACGGCTAAACACGCCGGCCTTCTCTCCGCTTGCTAGCACCGAAATAAAGTCGTCTTTGGGGTTGTCGATTCGCTCGTCAACCATAGGGTTAACGTAATCCAGCATTCCCTGCATGCCTTCGGTCAGTACCCGCATGCGGTCCGGTTCGCCCCGTCCGATGGCCAGTAATTTCTCAGCCAACATCCTGATGTGAGGGCGCTCTGATTCGGGCACACCCATCATTTCGGCGATGACTAACACCGGCAACGGCACTGCCAGGTCGCGCATCAGGTCAACTCCATCACCCCGGGCTTCGGCCGCGTCTAGGAGTTCGGCGATGGCGGACCTAACCAATGGCCGCCATTCTTCCATCGATTTGGGGGTGAAGTAGCCATGGACGACCTTACGCATCTCTAGGTGGTCCGGCCGGTCGAACTGGATGAATTGATCGCCTTGATAAGTGCGAACGAAGTCGTAGAGTTCGGTGTCCGACTCCAGAATCGCGGGGTATGCCGGGCGTGGGTCGTTCATGTACACAGCGTTGGAAAATTGTTCGTGGTTGCGGGCAAGCCAGACGAGGTCGTCGTGCCGCGTGATTACCCACAGCTCATAAAGCTCGTTCCAATGGACGGGGTCTTCTTCCCTGATCCGGCCGTAATAACGATACGGGTCCTGAATCACATCCGCTGTGAACAGATCATCGTTGATAGTCGTTACCATATCACCACCAATTAGATAGACGATTCGTGCCTGAGAGCGATTGATGCAACCCTAATCGAATACGGATTATTTGTCAATAATCTTGGAAGCGGCACTAACCCATTTCGGTGCCGGAGCAATAATTAAGGCCCTTCGTCCCTTTGTAATTGTACGAGGCTTGGTGGATAATTGGCGAGCCACGTCTGGCCCAGCTTGGGCCACCAACTTTAGGAGGACTGAATGCGCGTTCTATTGATCGCCACCAACCGCCACGACAAACTCCAAAGCAGATTGAACGCCCAGCCGATGCCGATAGGTCTAGCCTACATCGCCGGGCACCTGGACCACGAGCGCCATGAGGTAAAAGTACTCGACCTGATGTTCTCCGACGACCACCTGGCCGACCTGGAAGCAACAGTCAAAGAATTTCAGCCGCAGATGGTCGGCATGTCTGTCCGAAATCTGAGCAACCACAGCTATATGAACACGATCTGGGCGCTGCCCGTCAGCAAAGAAGTGATCGACCACATCCGGACTGTTAGCGACGCCGTGATCGTCTGTGGCGGGCCGGCATTCAGCATCATGCCGTCCGAATGTTTCGAGTACCTGGGCGCTGACCTTGGCTTATCCGGCGACGCCGGCGAGACCTTCGCCGCGTTGGCCGACCGCATGGCAGACGGCGAACCCAGTTACTTTGATCTGCCTGGACTGGTCTACAAAAAAGACGGCCAGACCATTCAGAATGAAGGCTTCTGCACTTCTGAATTCACCAAGCCACCACGTTTGGAAGATTTGGATATGCACCGATACAACAAAGCCGGGTTCGGCATCGGAATCCTGACAAAGTTAGGCGGCTTTTACTACCCGGCCAGCGCCTCAGAAGCACAGATCAACGAGTCCGGATGGCGCGTGATCAGGCCCATCGACGAGGTGGTGGCCGAGGTCAAGAGCATGAAAGAACGCTTCAACATGAAAAAGGTGTTCTTCATCGACAACGGGTTTAATCTGCCCCTGGACCACGCCAAATCACTTTGCAGTCAATTGATCGAGTCGGACGTCAAAATCCGTTGGAATACCTGTCTCGCCCCGTTCAACTGCGACACCGAACTGATTGGGTTGATGAAAGATTCCGGCTGTGGCCTGGTTATGATGGTCAACCGCAGCGGCAACCCAGGCGACATGGACAGTATGGTGGAGGAGAACGAAGCGTTGGCCGAGGTCTGCCGGATGTGCGACGACGGCGGCCTTCACTACAACATCGGCAAACAATTCGGCGAGCCCGGCGAGACCCGAGAGAGCGTGGACAACAAGCTAGAATTCTTGCGCAGCATCAACCCGGCGGTGGCCAACCTCAGGGTTGGAGTAAGCGTGATGCCGGGAACGGAAGTTGCCGGGATAGCGAAGAAAGAGGGCCTGATCAAAGATGAGAGCGAATTGGTGAAACCCACTTTCTACATCGCTGATGAGGTCAAACCCTGGATAGTGGACTACCTAAAGGAACAAGTCGAAAAAGACCCACGCTGGAACCTTAGTTAGTCGCGGTCTAAACCTCAGCCCCTCTTGGGTTTCGAGCGCCTGTTTATCGGCTGCGATTACGCTTCCGTCTCAGTCCGCCGTCCGTTGCCGGTGAAAACGTTATTGCCCAAGACCAACGCGAGAGCGGCCAACGCCAGGCCAAGTAGCACACTTGGAACCAGGAGGTTGTGCTCCCTACGACCGATCCAATAAGGCGCTGGTCGGGGTTAGCTCTCTATCAGGATCAGAGAGGTCCAAGAAGCATTCCCAGGGATCAAGCGTACTGGTG
>VFHG01000397.1 GCA_009392075.1 SAR202 cluster bacterium | reverse complement strand
GGTCAATGTCGTCTCCAGATCTAGGTTTCGCAGTTCTCTCCGGTGTTGCATCCGGTAGCTTCTTCCTTCCAGCCGTACGTACCGAGCTGCGCCGCTGACACGAAGCGCCAGTGAGTTCTTAAATCGGAACCATTTTTTGCGGCCTGTGAAACCTCCAAAAGCGCGCCTGGCGCAGGTGATTGACCCAGTGTTCTTGGAGATAGTGGCCCGACGGCTGCCAATATACTGTGCCAATGTGGATGACACCCGCTTCAAATCGTCGAAGGTGTAACCGTGCTGGTGAATTCAGACGCCGAATTTGACTTGACGGCCCATACAACCTTCCAAGATTGGAATCACGACCCGCTTTCCCAACCCGGTGGCAAACTAGCAGGAGAATCGAACCAGGTCAACGTCGGGACGATAGATCCAGCAACCGTCGATTGTTCTAGCCAGCCTTAGGTTTCCCTTGAACGCTCGCCGGCCCTATTCCGCGGCTCAGCGGCCCGGGGTGTGCTGGTAACAATTCTTGGAGATTAACTTGGTTAGGCAGTACGGGTTTGGAGTAGGCAATCACCCGCCATTCTTGCGACATGATGGGTAGCGCGTTACCGAATATTACGATATCGACCCGAGAGTAACATCAGTAATCAGTGCACCGATAACCAAAGCCGGTTTTTTGATACCAGCACCTTGCGGCTCATGTAAATGCCGCTATTCAACTGAAATTTGCGATTGCACCCTTAACTGCCTAGACTATGCCGAAACTAACCAGGTGGCCGGAATTGAGCCGGAATTAACGCCTAAAAATTGAATGGAGGGGCGATGGTCGATCAAGCTGATCAATGGGAACATCGGATGGCAGCGGTCAATGGGATCAATATTCATTACGTGATCGAAGGGCAAGGAGCGCCGGTGGTCTTCATCCATGGTTGGCCCGAGTTCTGGTATGGCTGGCGCCGGCAGATTCCAGTCCTGTCGGAACGCTACCAGGTGATCGTCCCAGATTTGAGGGGATTTGGATATTCGGACAAGCCTTTGCATGGTTACGACACCAAGTCTGCGGCATCGGATATTTACGAGCTGGTCCAGCAATTGGGCCACCAACAGGTATCCATCGTAGCCCATGATATCGGCGTGCGGGTGGCCTACCGGTTCGCTCTCGACCACGAAGAGACGGTTAGCCGCATGGTGCTTTTGGACTCCACGCCGCCAATGGAGCAATTGGGGCCTCAGGCCCCATCAGTGGTGCGAGAACGGTGGCACTCATATTTCCATCAGCAGTTCGACCTCCCAGAAAAGCTTATCGAGGGTCGCGAGGAGGTCTATCTACGCCATATTTTCAAGGATTGGACCATCAACAAGTACCCGCCAAGCGCTACGGAAGTCGCCGAATACGTCCGGGCCTATTCCCAACCCGGCGCACTGAGGGGCGGCTTTAGTTATTACAGGGCTGCCGCCTATGAAGACCCAGCCCATTGGCAGGCGGACGCCGGCCGAGTATTGCAGACCCCCGTGCTGTTCTTGTACGGTTCGCGACGGGTCAAAACGGCCCAGGCGTCGGGTGCCGGGCCTCTGGATGATGCTTGGCGATCGGTGTTTCCCAAGGTCCGAGGGAAAGACATGGGCAACTACGGCCACTTTCTGCAATGGGAAGCCCCAGACGAAGTGAACCGAGAGCTAATCTCTTTTTTGTCTGAATAAAGATTGGCCCTGGCTAGGTTAACGCTTAAGGTCATAATTTGCGTAGGGCGGCCCCGGCGCCAACTATTCCCGCTGCGGGGAGCAGGGCTAGCGATGGAGTCTGGTAGACTTGCCCTCTAGTTCAGTGGTTAGGAGGATAAACATGAAGTACGACGTAATAGTTATTGGGGCGGGTTCTGCCGGATGCGTGGTGGCGTCTCGCCTGGCCGAGGATGCCGGCCGTTCCGTGCTTCTTCTGGAAGCCGGTCCAGACTATCCGGAATACCAGCACTATCCTGACGACCTTAAATACGGCTACAAGCCCGATGCCTCAGCCCAAGGAGCCCCGCATAACTGGTCATGGGTGGCCCAAGGCTCGAGTGACCAAACCGAAATGCTCCCGGCGCCCCGTGGGAAAGTCGTCGGCGGCACCAGCGCGATCAACGGTCAGGTTCTATTGCGGGGTGTGCCGGAAGATTACGATGGATGGGCGGCCGCCGGTAACGATGAATGGTCGTTCATCGACGTCCTCCCATACTTCCGCAAAATGGAAACCGACATGGACATCACCGACGATTTCCACGGCACGGAAGGCCCCATCCCTGTCCGCCGGTTCAAACGAGAAGAATGGCTTCCCTTCCACCAGGCGTTTGTGGAAGCCGCCTTGAAGGATGGCTATAAAGAAGACTCCGATATGAACAACCCCGACTCCTCTGGAGTTGGACCGATTCCAATGAACAATCCGGAAGGAGTCAGAATGAGCACCGCCCTCACATATCTGAGAGCGGTCCGCCACCGTTTGAACCTGACGATCCGGCCAAACGTGACGGTGCGGCGTATCTTGTTTGATGGCAAGAAAGCGGAGGGAGTAGAGGTGGAGAGTGGTGGTGAGATATATCGATTGGACGCCGACCAGATAGTCCTCAGTTCGGGCGCCATGGCCTCGCCTCAGTTATTGATGTTGTCCGGCGTCGGTCCTGCGGACCACCTGCGGGACATGGGCATCCCCGTTGTCCACGATCTGCCCGGAGTAGGGCAAAACTTGAGAGACCACCCGATCGTGGCGGTAATCGGGCGCGTAAAAGACGACTTCCCGCAAGACCCGCTTGCTCCCCGTACCCAGACCGCCATTCGCTACACGGCCACTGGGTCACCCGACCGAAACGACATGCAAATCACTGCATCGGCTTTCTCTTCACCCATCGGAGGGGCCGATCCCTTTGACTCCGAAGGCGTACGGTTCAATTGCATC
>VFHG01000396.1 GCA_009392075.1 SAR202 cluster bacterium | reverse complement strand
TGCCCAGTATATCGTCTTGGCGCTGTTCAGTCGTCTTACGTTTGCCCTAGTCCGGGAGTTAACTCAGACCGGTTCATGACAGCATGAAATGCGTTCGCAATATCGATTTTGCGGGTATACCATTCCTACTACCCTAATGCTCATTGATATGTTATATTGGCGACCGTGATGCCAAAGGGGGAGGCAACGCCAGATGGAACTGCGTCAGCTTGTTAGTTTTTACCATGTTGCTCAGCTGCGAAGTGTCTCTAAGGCGGCCCGCACACTGGCTCTGGGCCAACCAACGGTAACCACTCACCTTCGCAAGCTTGAAGACGAGTTTGAGATAATCCTGTTTGACCGCATCAAACGGCCGATTCAGCTTACCTCAGAGGGCTCAATCCTACTGGAACTGGTCACGCCCGTGGTCCAAGCAGTGGACGCGCTGAAGACACAGATGGACTATAGCGAACGACGCGGTTCGTTCGTGGTGGGCGCGTATCCAGATCTGGTCTTGCACCACCTCCCACCAGGAATTCAGGTCTTCAGCAACAGCTATCCGGACGTCCGCATTCAGCTATTGGCGAGGCCGTACACCCCTCTGCTACGCCTGGTGCGGTCCGGTGAGGTTGACCTGGCGTTCTGCGCTCCTCCGCCCCTAGACGACCAATCGCTGGAATTCCAAGAGTTATTCAAATTCGACGTTGTCCTGATGACGCCCTTGGACCACCCCTTATTGAAACGTACCAACGTTAGCCTGCAGGACCTGGCTCCCTGGCCAATGATCCTTCCCGGGCCTGAAAGCCTGACCCGCCAGAAGTTAGAGCAGGAGTTGAGGGTACAAGGCGTTTCCTGGGACGTGGTGCTGGCATTGGACGATACTGAATCCATCAAACGCTACGTCGAGACCGGTATGGGCGTGGCGGTGTGCAACGATTTCACCCTCCACCAGCAGGACCATGACCGTCTGGGAGTGGTGCGGTTGGACCACATCTTCGATTCTTCGGTGATTGGCGTCTGCACATTGAAGGGCAAGTTCCTTGGTCAGGCTGTGCGGAACTTCATCGAAGTCCTTTCGGACGAGATGCGGGGCTACCACGCCGATCTGACAGGCTGGGACCATACTAAGGCTGAAGAACGGTCCAAGGATAGTTTATGTCTACCGGACCCTCTCGAAAACAAGTCAAAGTAACCGTGGTCGGCGCCGGAATCGTTGGCTCAGCCATCGCTTATTCCCTGGCCAGGCGCGGCGCGGCAGTCACGGTGATCGATAAAGGGAGGCCTGGCGCCGGCGCCACCAGCCATTCATTCGCCTGGATCAACGCCACGGCAAAGCACCCTGTCTCCTACCACAACTTCAACCGCCGGTCGCTGGGCATGTGGGACCGGTTCGCTAAGGGGTTGGGCGTGGATGTCGGCCTGCGCTGGGGCGGTCAGCTGGAATGGGCATCCACCGCCGTGGGAGCGTACGAACTGGAGTCCCGCGCCGCCCAACTTCGAGCCTGGGGCTACCCGTGCCAGTTGCTAGACGCCGCGCAGACGGCCTATATAGAGCCAGGGCTGTCTCCAAGGGAGGTAACCGCGGCGATCTATTGCGAATTAGACGGAATGGTCGAGCCGACCCTCGCCGCTCAGGCCTGCATCCAAGCTGCGGTCAAACTCGGCGCCGCAGCCAAGCTAGAAACACAGGTTACCGACGTGATGAACAACTCCAGCTCTGCCACAGTCGTCGCGGGCGGCGAAACCATTGACGCTGACGTAGTGGTACTTGCCGGCGGTGTGGACAACACGGCGCTGGCGGCGATGGCAGGAATCACCATTCCCCAGGGGGAGAGTCCAGGCGTGGTGATCCGCACCGGCCCCATCGCCCAGCCACTGCTCTCGAATGTTTCAGTTCTGTACGCTCCACCGCTGGAGCCGGGCCGGCCGGAGATTCACCTGCGTCAGTGCCTGGACGGCTCGGCAATGATTGGCGAAGGGAGCCAAGAAAGCCTGGCCAGAGACGACACGCAGGCACATGCCGATGAACTTTTAGCTCGTGCGGCCGAGTACGTGCCGGCATTGAAGGGCGCTGCAGCGATCCCCGTGCCGGTGGGCTACCGGCCGATGCCGTTGGATGGGTTTCCGGTGGCTGGTTTCTCGCCCAAGTCCCCCAACGTCTACCTGGCATTGACCCACAGCGGGGTGACGTTGGCCCCTCTGATGGCCCAATTGGCTACCATGGAGATCATAGACGGGGCGCAGGTAGACCTTCTGTCCGATTACCGCCCCAGCCGGTTCGACTAGCTTAATCCGGCCGTGAGTCCCGTCCCCTTCCAGGGGGAAGGTTAGGATGGGGGAGAATGTTCGTCAGCCAACCTCACTTGGGCCCCGAAGCAATCTTGAAGGAACATCATGAAACGCAGCGAAGGACGCATTTTCACCACCCACACCGGCAGCCTGCCGCGACCCGAGGGTCTGGTGGAGCTTCTGGCCAAAGTGGCCCGCGGCGAAGAGGTGGACGGATCAGCCTTGGAGAGCTTGGCCGATGAGTCGACCCTTGAGGTGATCCGCCGGCAGGCCCTGGCTGGAGTGGATGTGATCAACAGCGGCGAGCAGTCTCGCATCAGCTTCTCGACCTACGTGACGCAACGGATGTCCGGGTTCGGCGGTTCATGGACCCGGCGCGGCCACAAGGACCAGAACGAATTTCCCAACATCGCCCGGCCCAGAGCCGTGCAACTGATGCGCGACGTGCCCCAGTGTATCGGGCCGCTGGAATACCAGCGTCCGGACTTGGCCGAGCGGGAGGTGAACGGCCTGCTCAACGGGGCGAGCGAGGCTGATACTTCTCACCAAGACTTGTTCATGAGCGCGGCCTCGCCTGGCATCATCGCCCTGACCATGGGCAACGCCCACTACGACAACCACGAAGAGTATGTGATGGCCCTGGCTGAGGAGATGCGCCAAGAGTACGAGATCATCACCAACAGAGGTGTGGTGCTGCAATTGGACTGCCCAGACCTGGCCATGGAGCGCCATGTGGCCTATCAGGACGACCGGATAGAGGTGTTTCAACAGGTGGTATCTCTGCACATCCGGGCCATCAACCATGCCATCCGCAACATCCCCAGGGCGCAGGTGCGGCTGCACGTGTGCTGGGGCAACACCGAGGGGCCTCATCACTACGACGTGCCCTTGGAAGACATCCTCCCAATCGTTTACGGGGCTAATGTGGGGGCGCTGGTCATGGAGATGGCCAACCCGCGCCACGCACACGAGTACAAGGTCTACCAGCGTTTTCCTCTGCCGGAGCACATGCTGCTAGTGGCAGGGGTCATCGACACCAAGACCAACTACGTGGAGCACCCTGAGGTGGTGGCCGACCGGCTGCGGCTGGCGGTGGACGCGGTGGGCGGAGACCCCACGCGGGTGATGGCCGGCACCGACTGCGGGTTCGACACGTCAGCGGGCTCCAACCGGGTGGACAAGGACATCGTCTGGCTCAAGCTAGCCGCCATGGGCGATGGGGCCAACCTGGCCAGCCAGTCCTACACCTGGTAAGGCGTTGGTAGCCGGAAGCCGTGACTTTATCGAGGTCTACAGGCACGGCCGTATGCTAAGATAATCGCTGCGGTAACCCTGGATTTTTTGATGAATCTCTTCAAAGGCAGGCCGGTGTAGCTCAGTGGTAGAGCAGCTGTTTCGTAAACAGCAGGTCGCGGGTTCGATTCCCATCACCGGCTCCATTTTTCAGGTACGATAAAGGCCGAGATACCGCTTCCGGGCCGGTGTAGCTCAGTGGTAGAGCAGCTGTTTTGTAAACAGCAGGTCGTGGGTTCAATTCCTATCACCGGCTCCATTTTTTGAAGCTAAAACGAGCAGGTTTCGGAAAATCACAGAAATCGATAACCGAGAAATGCCCACCAACTTTTAACCTCTCATCAATTTCAGGCGCAAAAAGGCCCCGGCTTATCACCGGGGCCTTTGCGATTTGATAGATATGAAGAAGTTGGCAAGGTGGCCAATTCTGGGGCACAGGGTGTCCTAGAGGGGTTCGCTGGCCCTGATGGCTGACGGGCAAGATGGCCACCGTATTGCAGAGCACTAATCGAGGGGCCACATCGAGAGACCTTGGGGGTGGGGTACTTTAAGGGTAGGGGGATCGGCAGCCAGAACGTGAAGGTTACAGGGCGTGGTTGCCGAGTCGCTTGAGAGGTCCTACCCATGGACCGTCGGGTTCTTCTTCGGCAACACCGAACTTAGCCTGGAACTTTGGACTACAATAGCGGGCATCTCAGGATTCGACGATTAGGCCGGTAGGTGGTCGGGATGCAGTCAGCCCTAGAGGCTCAACAGGTACTTCGTTGGTTAATGATTGTGCGATGGATTGCCCTGGCGGATCTGATCCTGCTCATAGTGCTGCTCGTTGCATCCTTTGCTAACAATGAGGAATTGGTGCAGATTTTTGGCCTAACCCACGGAATCGTTTTCCTGGCACTCATCGCCATTGTAGGCATCGGGGCGCTCCAGAAGCTCTGGAGTTGGTGGTTTCTCGTCGCCACTCTGATTACCACAGGCCCTCCCGGCGCTTTGGTTGGGGAAGTCCTAATTGTGCGCAAAGCCAAAGCCATCCTCGCGACATCGACAGGAGATACTTCCGACCGATAGTTAACCGTGTAGACTACCGCCAAATCGCTACCTATCTTCCATATCACTAGCACTTATCGTGCACGTTCTGCTGTCCATCGGCGTGCTGATGGCGTTGGCCTGTACAGCGACGCCTGGAAACCTATAAAAAGGACAGATACCGAGCGTTGTCTTATACTGCAGCGGAAGCATGCAAGAAGAAAATTACTAAGAATTGCTACAGGTTCAACCGACAGCTGACGTAGAGGTTATCCGAGCTGCGTACCGAAGTTTGGCGCGTCGATCTCTGCTGCTAAACCAACATGATGTACACCCGGGCAGGGCTTAAAAAACTCCGGTCAGATTTACGTGAACACCTGGAATATTTTTGGGAGTTTCCAGCGTCAACAGCTCTCCCGTTGGCATGCGGCCACCCCCTGGTGAAGACGCGTGGGGTTCCCTGGAAGAATTGTTGGTTAAACTTCCTTGAAGATTTCGTTTACTGATCCCCAGGGAAATTCCGTCGTGGCAGTGCATTTGGGGTCAACATTAGACGGCTCTGTATGAAATTCCGGATAGGCGATTTTCCCCAATCGCACCGACGGAGTAATACACACCGAAGGCACATCGTCTGCTAAACTATCCGATAACTAGGAAATACGGGAACGGTTGTTTTCAACCGGTCAACAAATCGCGGCGCGCGGTGGAACAAATCGGGATAACCATTCCCGACATTTAGGAAAATACGATGGGCATTAATGCAACAGTAATTCCGCAAGGGTCCCACCAAC
>VFHG01000395.1 GCA_009392075.1 SAR202 cluster bacterium | reverse complement strand
CGAGGTGCTGGACATCATTCTGGGATTATGGACCACCGAAGATTTCACCTACCACGGCAGATATTATCAGGTGGATGGGATAACCATCGCCCCACGCCCGCTGCAGAAACCCCACCCGCCGGTGCACGTGGCCGTTTCCCGGACCGCCGCCAGCATTGACATAGCGGTCGCGAGGGACATGCCGGTCTTAACCACCTATTTCACGCCGGTGGACGATACGTTGGCGTTGATGCGCCTTTATTCCGAACGATGCGATGCCGCCGGCAAGGTGTCCCAAATGGCAGAGATGCCATTCTTCCGCTTTATATACCTATCCGAAGATGAAAAGACGGCCAATGAGATCCCCGAAAAGGCCATAACTTGGGTGCGGGACCTTAGCGCCTACCGGCGAACGATAACAAAGGGCGATGAGATTCACATTGACCTGGACCAATGGAGAAAGGAAAGCGGGGAGGAGTCGCGCAGTTACCAGTCGGAACTGGCGAACAACTATTTCTGCACTCCGGACCAGTGCATCGACCGTATCGCCGAGTTGCAAAGCCAGCACGGCATCAGCTACTTTGGCGCCAACTTCGCCTTCGGCAGCATGGAACACGCCAAAGTGATGGCGTCCATGGAATTATTCGCCCAAGAGGTCATGCCCAAGTTCCGGTAGTGCATCTGGAGAATGATTGGCAGGCTCGCCAGAAGCGCATGGATTACCAGTTAATCTATACGCTGACCGCTGAAAGCTCGTCACCCCTTGGCAAGCTCCTCAACCGTAGGCTCGGGCATTCCCGCGCTCCAGGTTGGGTCTCGCAGCTCCAGCCTGTTACCGCTGGGGTCAAAGAAATACAATTCCCGGCCAGTGAAGACTCCCTGGCCCCGGTGCACCAGCCCGTCGATGGGCACGTTATGCTCAAGAAATAACTGGCAAGCCTTTTTCAGGACCTCTGGACTGACAGTGAAGGAGTGATGGACCTGTTCCTCGGACTGGGTCACCACGTCCTGGGGATTCTTGCGTTCGGCCAGCAGTATCCGGTGCTCGCCCGCCTTGAAGCAAGTCATTCGGGAGTTTCCTAACCGGCCCACGTGCTCAAGGCCAAGGAACTCGCCGTAGAACTCCTCAGACTCCTCCAGATTGTTCACCGCTATTGACCAGTGGGTAACGTCCTTTACGCTTAGAAGTCCCATGGTTCCTCCCGGTCTGTTAAGAGTTTAGATACTGAAAGCTGGATTCTAAATTGTCGAAAACCGCGGCGTCCGAGGGTATCTCCATGATGGCCGCCCCGGCGTAGCCCTTGGCGTTCAGGATGTCCCGCATCCGAAGGCAATCGAGATCGCCCTCATCCACACTGGGATGTGTCTTGCCGCTGCGCAGTTGCTTGAAATGAACGATCTTGATCATGTCCAGAGGCAGCGAGTCCAATTCCGCCAAGGGGTCGGAGTCTGGAAATCGGCGCAATTGGTTGGTGGGGTCGGGGCAAAGGCCCAAGCCCTTTCCAGCTTCTTCCGAGACCATGCCCCGCACCGTTTCCACCAGCATGGCCATGCTGCGGATAGGCAGCGCCGAGTTCTCCATGGACATGATGACACCCTGCTTGGCGGCCTCGGATGCCAAGCCCGCCAGGTCCAGGGCCTCCTCAGGAATGTCGCTGGGAGAGCCCCAAGGGCCGTCGATGGGAGATGGGTCTACCACCCTGAGATGGGGCTGCGAGCCGCCAACCAGTCTGGCTCCTGCCAGCGCCGCCTGAAACATCTCGCCGACCGGGTCGATCTTCTGTGTCAGGCACGGCAGGGCCATGGCCAAGTCAAAAGTCAAAGATGGATAGGCCTCGACGACGCTTTGGAGTTGTTCCAAGTTGGGCCGCCAATCATTTCCGGCACCCTCCTCGCACTCTCCCAGGCAGGTCTGCCGCAACTCTATGTGCTTGGCACCCTTTTCGACCGCCACGCCCACCAGTTCTTTCACTGTGTGGGAAGGCAACTGCTCCCGCCACGAATTGGTTATCGCTCCGTAGATCATCTTTTGCCCCCGAAATTAGTAAGCGGTGTTTAGACTAGTACGCCGAACCCAGAGACCGTGCAGATCTCGATGCGGTTGCCGTCTAGGTCGTTCAGGTAGAAGGCCCGCTGGCCGTCGTTCCTGGTCTGGATGTCGGTGAGCTCGATGCCCTTTGATTGGAAGTATTCATAGGACGCGTCGATCTCATCCACTTCAAATGCCGTGTGATGGGACGGCGCCGATGGTGCGTCGACGTTCTCGATGATATGAATCATGGCGCCGCTGGGCAGTTGCAGCCAGTACAGGTGGTCTCCGTTGACCATCTTGGGAATCTGCCCCACGCCCAGGATGTCTTCGTACCACTTCAACGCCGCGTCCTTGTCTTTGACGTTGTAGGTGATGTGGTTGATGTTCTTGAGCCGGATGTTGTCTGCGAGCATCGTGAACTCCAAGCTTTGAGATTGAGCCGAAATTACGCCCACTATAATAGTCCGCCTAGCCCAGAAACGAAATACCGGAAGTGAATCGGGTTTGACAGCGGTGGACTATGCACCCGTCGCAACGGTAATATGCCCTTAACTTAGGCGGTCGCCGTATGCCCGCCGACAGAGGACACAAGGCATGAAGGCATCGTTATTCGCCGCCATGGGTTATTCCCAGCGAGCGGCATTCCCCTCCACCTGGCCGGTCTCGCCGGTCTACGCCGACCCTGCAACCTCGGTGCAGAGTTACCAAGAGGGCATGGAAGAGTGCGAATTGGCCGAGGACGTGGGCTTCGATTGGCTCAGCTTTTCCGAGCACCACTACTCTGGCCGCATACCCACCGGAACCCCTTCGGTCATGGCATCGGCGGTGGCCGAACGGTGCAAGAAGATCACCATCGCCTTGCTCGGGCATTTGCTTCCCCTAAACAACCCGGTGCGTATCGCGGAAGAATTGGC
>VFHG01000394.1 GCA_009392075.1 SAR202 cluster bacterium | reverse complement strand
ATTCATTGATCAACTATATGAATCTGGCGGCTGAAATTGGTGCTGACGGAGTCACTGTCCACCCTGGGAGCCACGGCGGCAGGGGTTTTGAAACAGTGCTACCGCACGCGGCCGAGGCCATCAAGACTGTCTTAGACGCCTCTCCTGGAGGGCCTTGTTTGGCAGTGGAGAACATGGCCGGCATGGGCCAGCACATCGGTGCAAAGTTCGACGAACTGGGCCGGATATTGGACGCGGTGGACAGTCCCCGATTGAAGATATACCTGGATACACAGCACGCCTTTGCCGCCGGATATGACCTGACCAATCCCCAGGAGATACAGGACATGTTGGCCGAATTGGACTCCGGTACTGGCAGCGCTAACGTAGCGGCGGTCCACACCAACGATTCCAAACGGGTCTGCGGTTCCGGAGTGGACCGGCACGACAATACTGCCGATGGCTTCATCGGAGAAGAAGGCTTTGTCGCCATCATGGCCAATCCTGCTTTCGCCGAAGTGCCATTCTTGTTGGAAGTTCCGGGTTTCGAGGGCAAAGGCCCAGATCAGCAGAACATGGATATCCTGAAGAAGATCGGATCGCAAGTTGGGCTTTCCAGTTGATCAATATGACCAACCGGGAGTTCGTGCGGCTCGTGCGCCAAGCGTACCGGGAGATGCCCGACCAGGTGATTCAGGCTCTGGACAACGTGGATGTGGTAGTTGAAGAGTGGCCCGGACCTGACGAGGAAGACCTATTAGGCGGGGAGGGTACTCTCTTCGGACTCTACAGCGGCGTCCCACTGACTGACCGAGAGGGCGGAGACCCAATGTTGCCGGACCGCATCGCCATCTACCGTCAGCCCATCCTGCGCGTTTGTTCCAGCAGGACGGAGGCTGAACACGAGATCAAAGTGACCCTTTGGCATGAGATCGGGCATTATCTGGGCATGAGTGAGGATGACTTGCACCGGCTGGGGTACGGCTAATGACAACCGTGCTTAGCCGGGCCGGATGGGCCATGGGCACCGGGATGGGCATTGGTCTGGCCCCCCTCGCCCCGGCTACCGTGGCTAGCTTAGCCGCAGTACTGCTCTACGGCTTCTCCCCCCTTGATGAAGATTCAATCGGCTTCTTCCTTCTGTGCGGACTGGGGTTCTTGGCCGGGATATGGGCCTGCCAGACTCTGATTACTGAGGCCGACCACGACCCCAAGAGGGCAGTCTGGGACGAGTTCGCCGGGATGTGGATCACCTGCCTGTTCCTGCCCAAGACCTTTCTCTGGCTCGCGGCGGCATTCATCGTGTTCCGTGTGCTGGACATCCTGAAACCGTGGCCGATTCGGCGCTTCGAAGGTCTGCCCGGCGGACTGGGAATCATGGCCGACGACCTAGCGGCTGGGGTGGTTGGGGCAGTCGGATTAAACGTTGTCTACGGGGTGTTTAACTAGGCGGCATTCAATAGCCTGTAACTTTGTCAAAAAAGACGTGGTTGATATATGCCCTTGCAGCCGAGCCTGGTTCCATTGCCCGGCAAAAACCCCTATGTTATACTCGGGCAAGCATCAACTCGCCCCCTTTCTAGCTTCGGCCTATGCGTCAGACTAGAACAGACGGCGGGGATTTTGCGGGTCACGCCGCCGTCCTGCGGCAGACTCTCGGACGTAACCCGCCAGACCGGCTGGTAAAAGGAAATGTATAGTATATGGTAGAGTCCCTAGAATTACCTGAAGACCCAACACCGGAAGAACCCCAAGCGACAGCGGCAGCCCCGGCTCTTGCCACAGCCGTTGCTACTGAACCAGCCCCCGCTCCAGAACCTGTTCCCGCCCCGCCCCCTGCACCCCTCGTTCGAGAACATCTCACCATGAAAGCGCTTCTCGAGGCGGGCGTCCACTTCGGGCATCAGACCCGGCGGTGGAACCCCACCATGAAGAAGTACATCTTCACCCAGAGAAACGGCATCCACATCATTGACCTGCAGCAGACCTTGGGCATGATCAACAATGTCTATCAAGAGATGGTGGACCTCGTGTCCCAGGGCGGGAAAGTCCTGTTCGTAGGGACCAAGCGCCAGGCCCAAGAAGTTATCCAGAGTGAAGCCGAACGTTGCGGCATGCTGTACGTGAACCAGCGCTGGCTGGGCGGCACCATGACCAACTTCCAGACCATCCGCACACGTATCAGCTACATGCTGGAACTCCAGCAGAAGCGGGACCAAGGCTATTTCCGGCTCTTGCCCAAGAAAGAAGGAGTAAAGCTCCGGGACACCCTGAACCGCTTGGAGAAGTATTTCACCGGCGTACGGGACATGACTGAAGTCCCTAAAGCCATATTTGTTATCGACATTGGCCGGGAAGACATCTGCATCGCCGAAGCCCAGCGCATGGGCG
Source organism: SAR202 cluster bacterium (assembly GCA_009392075.1). The sequence goes on along the minus strand of VFHG01000394.1, from coordinate 573 downwards.
TTGAGATTTTCGCCATCGTCGACTCAGACTGCGACCCCAACAAGGTTGACCACATCATCCCCGGAAACGACGACGCCGTTCGTTCCATCCGATTGATCACTAACCGCATGGCTTCCGCCGTCCTAGAAGGCCTCGCCCAGCGCGAGGCGTTGGAGCAGGCGCGGATCGAAGAGATGGCCGAAGTGGACGAGTCTCAGTTCATGACCGCTTATGTGTCCCCTGATGACGAAGAAGAAGGTCTTCCGGAGATGGAGGGCCTGGATACAACCACCGTCGCTGAAGTAGCGCCTGTGGCCGCCGCTGCCATAACACCGGTGGCCGAGCCTGAAGTTGAAGAGCCGGACGCAAAAGCCGCCGCGCTTGAGGCTGCGGTAGCAGAAGCAGTAGCTGCTGAAGAACCGGTGGCCGAAGTGGCAGAGCCGGAAGCAACGGCTGAGCCAGAACCCGAATCTGAACCGGAGCCGGGACCTGAACCTGAGCCTGAACCGGAATCAGAGCCCGAGCCCGAACCCGAGACTGAAGCAACTGAGGAACCCTCGGAAGAGTAGTCTTCCGGAGTCCCCAATCTACGGC
>VFHG01000393.1 GCA_009392075.1 SAR202 cluster bacterium | reverse complement strand
TGGTGCCGAGGGACAGACTCGAACTGTCGACACCGGCATTTTCAGTGCCGTGCTCTACCACCTGAGCTACCTCGGCAGTAGTGACTATTATCAAATCTGCGCCTATGTGCTGTCAAGACGATAATTTGATTCCGCGTTTTCGGCACCCCAGCTAGCCAGTCTGTTTTACAGGTCTGGCCCAAAAATTCAAGGGTCAATCACGCCTGAAATCATCTCGAAAAGGAGCAGCGGGCTCGATTGATAATCAACCTTCTGAAAGCGTATAATACAGTCGCAACCGAGGCTAATTTTCAAGGAAATTCGCCGGTTGCCACCAATTAAAGAGCAGATACTCGGAGGACGCCAAAGATGGTCGAGGTACTAACAGGGACGTTTACGGTCAAGGCCGGTCACGCTCAGATGCTTAAGGGCGGAGTCATCATGGATGTGGTGAACGCCGAGCAAGCCAAGATAGCCGAAGAGTCCGGCGCAGTAGCCGTTATGGCCCTGGAACGCGTGCCTGCAGACATCCGCGCCGACGGCGGCGTGGCCCGCATGACCGACCCACAGATCATCTGCGACATCATGGATGTGGTAAGCATCCCCGTCATGGCCAAGGTGCGCATCGGCCACTTCGTGGAGGCCCAGATACTGCAGTCCTTGGGCGTCGATTATATCGATGAGTCCGAGGTCCTGACCCCAGCCGACGAGCTGCACCACATCTGGAAGCAAGACTACGAAGTACCCTTCGTCTGCGGTTGCCGGAATCTGGGCGAGGCGCTGCGCCGCCTCTCCGAAGGCGCCGCCATGATCCGCACCAAGGGCGAGGCAGGCACCGGCGACGTGGTAGAGGCCGTTCGCCACATGCGCGCTGTCCAAGACGCCATCCGGAAGCTCCAAACCATGCCCGAAGACGAACTGGTTGTCGAAGCCAGGGACATGCAGGTAAGCCTGGAATTATTGATCAAGACCAAGGAAATGGGCCGCATGCCCGTGGTCAACTTCGCCGCCGGCGGCGTGGCCACCCCAGCCGATGCCGCGCTGATGATGCAACTGGGCGCCGACGGCGTGTTCGTGGGCTCCGGCGTATTCAAGTCGGGCGACCCGGCCAGCCGGGCTTACGCCATCGTTCAGGCTGTGACCCACTACAACGACCCCAAGATATTGGCCGACGTTTCCAAGGGCTTGGGCGAGGCCATGGTCGGCATCAGCGCCAAGTCACTTCCCGAAGAGGAGCTGTTGGCCGCACGCAGCAAATAAGGGCCCTCACCGTTCGGGGGAAACTGACACCGGTCCTTTTTGGAGACCGGACCAAACCAAGACTCTAAAAAGAGGTATCAGCAGGCTGAGTTGGAAGTAGGCGTTTTAGCGATACAAGGCGATTTCGCCGAACATATAGCCGTCCTCGGCAAGCTGGGTGTGACCGCCCGAGAAGTTAGGCTGCCAGAACACCTGGATTCGCTGGACGGGCTGATTATCCCAGGGGGAGAGAGCACCACGCTCAGCCGTCTGATGACCATCTACAACCTGAGAGAACCCATCGAAGAGATGGCTGCCCAAGGCCGTGCGGTCTGGGGCACATGCGCTGGGATGATTATGCTTTCTCGCGAGATCACCGAGAAAGACCCCATTCCTTTGGGCGTCATGGATATTGGAGTGCAGCGCAACGCCTTCGGACGCCAGGTGGACAGCTTCGAGCAATTCTTAGATATCAGCTCCCTAGGCCCAGACCCCTTCCACGCCATCTTCATCCGCGCGCCGGTGATCATCCGGGTCGGACAAGGTGTCGAAGTACTTTCCGCGTTAGACGCAGACCGGCCGGTGGCGGTGCGGCAGGGGAATTTGATTGCCACGTCGTTCCACCCTGAACTGACCAATGACTACCGGTTCCATAGCTATTTCCTTGAACTGGCCGACGCCAATGGCAATTCGGCCACACCGCAAATAAACTCGACCGGGAACGACGCCGGTTGATCGCCCCCTTCCGGATCGGCGATGCCCTGCGCTGCATGCTGGTGGACGCTCCCAGCGGAACCAACCGGGCGGCGCCCACAGAGTCGGTTGTACGCTGCCGCCCGCTGCGCAATTCCACCTTGTGGCGGCAATCTCTGGCCCGCAGCTCCAACCGGGTGACGGTTGGCGATTGGAATGGCATGGCTTTAGCGAGTCTGGCATCTGCCCGCGTCCGCACCGGAGTAAGGGCTTGGGAAGTGGACCGCCTGCACCTGAAAGAGCCAGCCCAGGCATTGGAGCTTTTGGAGCAGATCGTCACCGGCGTTGGCTCCCGCGGTGCGGAGAGAGTGTTTCTAAGAGTCGCTTGCGACAGCCCGATCGTGGACGTGGCGCGAAGGGTTGGGTTCTTCCCTTACTACGAGGAGATCCACCTGACGGGCAGCGAATGGCTGCCGGAAACAGATAACAGTGACCGGAACGACACCAGGCGCTTTACTTCGGAAGCACGATTGGAGCCGGACCAACAGGGGTTGTTCCAGTTATATTGCGCCGCGACACCACAGCGGGTACGCGAAGGCACCGGCGTAACCATAGATCAGTGGTGTGACTCTCAGGAGCCGGCCCGAACACACAGGTCCGAAACGGTCTTGAAGCTGGACGGAAAGATAGTTGGCTGGGGACTGCGGGAGCCATTCGGCAAGACCACTGCCGGACGAATGATTGGGCACCCCCACCACCCGGAGACCACGACCCATCTGGTCCGATTGTCCTGTCAGACCCAAACCTGGCTGGTCCCAGACTATCAGGAACACATAGTTGAGCTTTTGGACCGGCAAGGCCTACA
>VFHG01000392.1 GCA_009392075.1 SAR202 cluster bacterium | reverse complement strand
CCTTCCTTATCCGAAGCCAATTCCACGACTTCGAAGCCAGCCATGGCCGCCGATGCTGGGTTGGTGCCGTGGGCGCTGTCGGGGATGGCCACCTTGGTGCGGCCGGTGTCGCCGTTGGCCAGGTGGTGGGCGCGAATCATTAGCATGCCGCCCAATTCCCCGTGGGCCCCGGCCAGCGTAGCCAGGCTTACGGCGGGCAGTCCGGTGATCTCACCCAAAAACCCCTGGAGTTTATGCAGCAACTCCAACGCGCCCTGGGACTGGCCAATAGGCTGCATGGGGTGGATGCCCGCAAACCCGGGCTGGAACGCGATCTCATCGTTGATCTTGGGGTTGTACTTCATGGTGCAACTGCCCAAGGGATAGAAATGGGTGTCGATGGAAAAATTCAACTGGCTGAGGCCGGTGAAGTATTGGACCACCTCAGGCTCCGATACCTCAGGCAGCGCCAATTCATTCCGCAACAGAGCGTCATCGGGTAGGGGTTGGGCCGGCACATCCAGACCCGGCATCACTACGCCAATCCGTCCGGGGACGCTTCGTTCCAACAGCAGTTTTTCGGTCTTCCGGTTGCCGCCTCGCTGCATTACTTGGACTCCGAAAGCGCCGCCACCAATGAGTCGATGTCCTTTCTGGAGCTCATCTCGGTGACGCACAGTAACATGCCGTTGGGAATCTGCCGGCCAAGGTCCAGGCCGCCCAGGATGTTGCGCTCCATCAGCTTTTTGTTGATCTCTGCGGGAGGCGCCGGGCACTGGACCACAAACTCTTGAAAGAAGGGAGCATCTATCGGCATCGAGAACCCTGGTAGTTTGCCGATCTCAGCCGCGGCGTAATGGGCCTTGTGGTAGCACAACTCGGCCACCTGGCGCAGTCCCTGTTTGCCCATGGCTGCCAGATAGACGGTGGCTGCCAGGGCGTAAAGCGCCTCGTTGGTGCAGATGTTGGATGTTGCCCGCTCCCGGCGGATGTGCTGCTCCCGGGTTTGGAGGGTTAGCACATAGCCGGTCTTGCCGTTCTTATCCACCGTGCGGCCCGACAGACGGCTGGGCATCTGGCGGATGTATTCTTGCTTGGTGGCGAACAGGCCAACGTAGGGGCCGCCGTAACTAGATGGGATGCCCAGGGGCTGTCCGTCGCCGGTGACGATGTCGACACCGTAATGGCCGGGAGTCTGGAACATGCCCATCGCTGTGGGGTCGGTGGAGACCACTGCCAGCGCCCCTTGGGCGTGGGCGGAGTCCACCAGTTTTTGCAGATCTTCGATGTACCCGAAGTAATTGGGGTACTGCAACACGATGCAAGCCGTCTCGGCGTCCAAGTTCAGACTGGACGGGTTTACGGTCTCAACCGCGATGTCTTGCGACTGGCAATAGGTGCGGATCACATCGGTATAGGCCGGGGAGATACTGTCGGCCAGCGCTACTTTCTCCCGCTTGGTCACACGGCAGGCCATCAGGGCGGCTTCTGCTAGGCTGGTGGCGCCGTCATACATCCCGGCGTTGGCAACCTCCATGCCGTAGAGGTTGCAGATCAAGGTCTGGAACTCGTAGATCACCTGGAGAGTTCCCTGACTGGCTTCAGCCTGGTAGGGCGTGTAGGCGGTGAGGAACTCGCCCCGAGTTATCAACGGTTTTATGATGGCCGGGATGAAGTGGTCATATGAACCGGCGCCGAGGAAAGAAGGTCCGCTGCCTAGAGGACGGTTCTTGGCGGCCATTTCGCCCAACTCCCGCTGGATTTCCAACTCCGATAAGGGCGCAGGCAGGTTTAACGTTGGATTGCGGAACTCGTCGGGGATATCGGCAAACAACTGGTCGATGGAGTCGATGCCGAGGGCGGCCAGCATCTCTGTTTGCTCATCGGTGGTGTTGGGGATGTAATGAGACTGAAAGTGTCCGTCGTTTGTTCCAGGCGTGTTTGGACGAGTGGCAGTCATCAGATCCCGGCGGTGAAGGCGTCGTAGTCTGCGGCCGACATCAACCTGTCGATCGCTGTTATTTCCGTGACCGTGGCTCTTATGAGCCAGCCTTCGCCAAAGGGGTCTGAGTTGACCAGTTCAGGGTGGTCCAGCAGCTTCTCGTTAATCTCGGTTACTACGCCGTCGACAGGAGAGAACAGGTCTGAAACGGCTTTCACCGATTCGACCTCGCCCATCTTGACGAGATGGGTCACTGTATCGCCGACCTCGGGCAGTTCGAAGAAAACGATGTCTCCCAGTTCGTCTTGGGCGTAGTCGGTGATTCCAGCGACGACACTGCTGGGAGCCGCGCTGTCGGCCATGACCCATTCGTGTTCATTTGTGTATCTGCGGTCGTCGGGACTCAATTTGGCTAGGGCCTCCTGGGGCGGGTGTAAAAGGGCAACTCTGTGACCGTAACCGGAACGGTGCGGCCCCGAATGTCCAGGTCCAACGCCGTGCCGGACTCGACATAACGACCCAAAACGTAGCCCATGCCAATGCTGGTGTCAAGGGTTGGTGAGTAGCTTCCGCTGGTCACGGCGCCAACAGCTTCGCCACCGTGCGACAGAGTGTAACCGGCACGCGGAGCGCTGCGTCCCGGCAGGGTGAACCCCACCAGTTTCCGCTGCACACCGCTCTCTTGGTGGCTTTTCAGGACATCGGAGCCCACAAATTCTTTGTCGGTCCGCACGAACCGGTCCAAGCCGGCCTCGATGGGCGTGGTTTGTTCGTCGATCTCGTGACCGTGTAAGGGCAGTCCAGCTTCCAGCCGCAGGACGTCTCGGGCGCCCAAACCGCAGGGGGCGGCGCCGGAAGCGGTGAGGACGGACCAGACTTTCACCACGTCGTCGCCTTGGACGAACATCTCGAACCCGTCTTCCCCGGTGTAGCCGGTCCGGCCCACGAATATGGGAGCGCCCTGGATGACGCTTTCAGCCCAGGAGAAGGGCCGCATCTCCGATAGCGGTGTAACGGCCAGCTCATCGATCATGTCTGTCGTTCCG
>VFHG01000391.1 GCA_009392075.1 SAR202 cluster bacterium | reverse complement strand
CGTGATCGTCGAAGACCTGACACCAGAGTCGATCCAGACCATGATCGGACTAATCGAGGACAGCGGCGCCGAAGCGGTGGCCATATCCTTCTTGTTCTCTTTCTTGAACACCGCCCATGAAGAGATGGTCTTGGAAGCCTTGAAGAAGATGAAGAACCCGCCCTATATCTCCGCGTCTTTCAGGGTTCTGCCCGAGTTCCGGGAGTACGAGCGAGCCAGCACGGTGGTGGTCAATGCCTACGTGGGACAGGTCATGAGTCAGTACCTGGGCGAACTTGAAGGGCCATTGGGCAAAGGACTGCGCATCATGCAGTCTTCCGGTGGGAGCATCACCGCCCGGTTGGCCTCCGAGCAACCAGTGCGGACCATCCTCAGCGGTCCAGCCGGCGGTGTGGTCGGCGCTTTCTATGTTGCCACGCAGGCCGGCTACCCAGACATCATCACTGTCGACATGGGCGGCACCTCAACCGACGTCTCTTTGTGTCCCGGCGTGATCAAAGAGACCACTTCCGCCAACGTGGGCGGTTACCCCATAGGCGTCCCGATGATCGACATCCACACTGTTGGGGCCGGCGGCGGCTCCATCGCCCGCGTGGATACCGGCGGCGCCTTGGTCGTTGGCCCGGAATCGGCGGGCGCAGACCCAGGTCCGGCCTGCTACGGCACCGGAGACCAGTTAACGGTCACTGACGCCAACCTGCATCTAGGACGCCTTCTAGCCGACCGGTTCCTCGGCGGCCGCATAACCCTGGACCGGGGCCGGGTGGACGGGCTGATGCAGAAACTGGCCAGCCAGATAGATGCTGACGCCAACCAGACGGCGTTGGGAATCAACCGGGTGGTCAACGCGAACATGGAACGGGCCATTCGTACCATCTCCCTAGAACGAGGCTACGACCCCCGGTTATTCACCCTTGTACCATTCGGTGGCGCCGGGCCGATGCACGCCTGTGAACTGGCCCAGGAGTTAGGTATCCCTCGAGTGCTGGTGCCCGCCCGCCCCGGCATATTGTCGGCCTTGGGCGTAGCCATCGCGGACATCGTGACGGACCATTCCCGTACCGTCATGCTGCGCGGGACCGACCTCGACAGGGCCAGGGTGGATGAAGAGTTTCAGGGCATGGAAGGCGACGCCCGGGTCCAGATGGCCGACGAGGGTCTGCCGGCGGACAAAATGATTGTTCGCCGTTTCCTGGACGTACGCTATGTGGGGCAGTCATTTGAACTTACCGTCGAATACCCGAATCGTCCCGCTAGGACGGAGCTGATTAAGGTGATCGGCGACGCCTTTTATAAAGCCCACCTGAGGCGGTTTGGTTACGCCGACCGCAACGAGCAAGTGGAAGTGGTGAACCTGCGTTTAAAGATGGGCGTTGCCATGGAGAAACCCCAAGTAGAGCGCCAAAGCGCCGGTAGGCCGGACCCGTCCGCGGCGCTGATTGGCGAAGCTGAAGTCGTCTTCCAGCAGGGACCGCTGATGTCGCCGCTGTATCAGAGGGACGACCTGGTTTGCGGCAGCCGAATCTCAGGTCCGGCATTGGTTATCCAAATGGACGCAACGACAGTGGTCCCGCCCGGCTGGGGCGGAGCGGTGGACCCATTTGGCAATCTGCTGCTGGAGCCGAAATAATCTGCGAATCACCGCATCTATCGGAGTGCACCATGACCCAAGGGTCCCAAGAAAACCTCCAATTAACAGTATTAGGAATCTTTGCCCATCCAGATGATGAAGCGTTCGGGTCTGGGGGGACGCTGGCCGAATTGGTTCAGAAAGGCCACCGGGTTACGACCGTCTGCGCAACCAATGGTGACGTGGGCGAGATAAGCGATCCGGCGTTAGCCACTCCGGAGAACCTTTGGCAGGTTCGGCAAGGGGAGCTGCGAGATGCCATGGCGGTTACCGGTATCTCCGACGTTCGGTTCCTCGGTTACAGGGACTCGGGTATGGACGGCACCCCTGACAACGATAATCCGGCAAGTATGTTTCGGGCGGATGCAGCCAAGGTAGAAGCCCAAATATCGGCCGTGATGGAAGAACTGACTCCGGACATCGTTATCACCCACGACCCCACCGGCGGGTACGGGCACCCTGACCACGTTACCGTCTACCAAAGGACCACAGCCGTTGTCGAGTCCATGACCGTGAATCGGCCTCTCCTCTATTACGTATGCTTTCCTAGGGGCAATTTCAAAAAACTGTGGCAAGAGATGATTGACGCTGGGATAACTCCGCCCTTCGCCAAGGAAGCGTTGGAGGATATCGGCTCACCCGACGACTATGTGACCACCGTAAGGGATGTTTCGGATTACGTTGAGATCAAGAAGGAGTCACTGAATCACCACAAGACTCAGTTAGACCCCAACGGGCCGTTCAGTTCGCTTGCGCCTGAATTTATGAACGCCTGGATGAGCACTGAGTATTTCTATCTCGCTCAACCTTCGAACGGCGAACCTCAAGAAGATATCCTGGCGGACCTGATCTAGGATGGCCTGCTTCGGCCAGATTTCCGACCAATTCCAAGAGGTAACAGATGTCCGTAGACCCGGTTAGCCTGCAAGTTTTCAAGAGCAAGTTTGAGTCTGTGGCCGAAGAAATGGGCGTGGCCCTGCAACGGACCGCCTACTCCCCCAACATCAAGGAACGCCGGGATTTCTCCTGCGCCGTGTTCGATCCCCAAGGCAACATGGTCGCCCAGGCGGCAGATATTCCGGTGCATCTGGGCGCCATGCCCGCGTCCGTCAAAGCTGCCCTTGAAGTATTCCCGGATTCTCTGAACCCCGGGGACATAGTGATGCTCAATGACCCTTACATGGGTGGCAGCCACCTGCCTGACATTACCATGGTCGCCCCGATCTACGCCGAGCGTGACGGCAAGAAAGATTTAGCCGGGTTCGTGGCCAACCGAGGTCATCATGCCGATGTTGGCGGTATGACCCCGGGCTCCCTCCCCTTGTCCACGGAGCTGTATCAAGAGG
>VFHG01000390.1 GCA_009392075.1 SAR202 cluster bacterium | reverse complement strand
CTCAAACCAGTCCTGTCCGCCGAAGAAGGCATGGCGCCTGACGCTCCAATCTTGCACGAGCGGTTAGCCGCTGTTTCCAGCCCCGCCCTCAGACCCGGCGGGATCTTGGAAGACGATGCTGAGAGCATGCGGACGAACATAGCGAACAAGTTTGAATTCAGTCTGGGCGACGTTGAACAAGGTTTCAAAGACGCCGATGTGATCGTCGAGAAAGAGACGACCACCCAAGCAGTTCACCAAGGTTATATCGAGCCCCAAGCAGGAGTTGCCCATTGGCAGGCCGACGGCAAGGTGACCGTTTGGTCCAGCAGCCAAGGACAATTCACCGTCCGCGACCAGACCGCCCGGTTCCTGGGCATCCCGGTCGGACAGGTCAAAGCTATCCCCATGGAGATCGGCGGCGGATTCGGCGCCAAGGGCATCACGTACGTCGAGCCCATCGCAGCCCTTCTGTCCCAGAAGACCGGCCGTCCGGTCAAGGTCCAACTGACTCGGACCGAGGTATTCGAGGCCACGGGTCCGACGTCGGGGACAAAGATCAAGGTCAAGATTGGCGCAACCAAAGATGGCAAATTGATAGCCGGTGAAGCTGAATTGATCTATGAAGCGGGCGCTTTCCCTGGCTCGCCCGTCGGCGCAGCGGTCCAATGCATGATGGGCCAATATGACATTCCAAACGGCCATCTCACCGCCATCGACGTGGTGATCAACCGGCCTAAAGCGGCAGCCTACCGGGCGCCGGGCGCTCCGGCGGCCGCATTCTGCATGGAGACCGCCCTGGACGAATTGGCCGAGAAGCTGGGTATAGACCCCTTGGAATTCCGCCTGATGAACAGCGGAAAAGAGGGGTCTCGCCGGGTTACCGGCCCCGTGAACCCTCATGTGGGTTACATCGAGACCCTGCAGGCCGCCAAGGACCACCAGCACTACAACACCAAACTGGAAGGCAAGCTGCGGGGACGCGGCGTCGCCTCCGGGTTCTGGGGCAACAACTCCGGTCCCGCCTCCGCGGTCGCAGTGGTCAACTCCGACGGCACGGTCAGCTTGACCGAGGGCTCGCCGGACATTGGCGGAAGCCGCGTGGCCATGGCCATGCATGTAGCCGAGGTCCTTAACATCCCGGTTGAGGACATAAAGCCTCAGGTTGGCGACACCGACTCCATCGGCTTCACCTCCAACACCGGCGGTAGCAGCGTAACCTTTAAGACTGGTTGGGCCTGTTACAACGTCGCTCAGAGTGTGAAACAACAGATGGTCGAGCGGGCTGCCAAGATCTGGGAGATCCCCGACGAAGACGTTGAGTACAAAGAAGCGGTCCTCCAGCACAAATCGGATCCAGAGCTCAAGTTGACCTTCAAACAAATAGCCGCGCGTATGATTCCCACCGGCGGTCCCATCGTCGGATCATCGGGCGTCAATCCACCGGGTCCCGGCCCGTCCATCGGCGTCCACGTAGTAGATGTCGAGGTGGACACCGAGACTGGAAAGGTGGACATCCTACGTTATACCGCCGTGCAAGACGCCGGTAAAGCCATCCATCCCGCCTATGTGGAAGGGCAGATCCAAGGCGGCGCGGTACAGGGTATCGGCTGGGCTCTCAACGAAGAGTACGTCTACAACGATGACGGCGCTTTGCTTAACAGCAGTTTCTTGGATTACCGGATGCCGACATCGTTGGACCTGCCGATGATTGACACCGTGATCGTTGAGGTTGCCAACCCCAACCACCCCTATGGCGTCAGGGGTGTCGGAGAGGTTCCGATTGTGCCTCCGATGGCTGCGATATCCAACGCGATCTACGACGCCATCGGCGTGCGGATGAATGACCTGCCGATGTCTCCGGACAAGGTGCTCGAAGCCCTCTGGGCGAAAGAGGGCAAGTAGACCGCGATGGCGGAGGTCTGGATACCGCCAAAGCTGCAGGAGTTGACCGGCGGCAAGCAACAGGTACAGGTGGAAGGCACCAGCGTCCGCCGGTTGATCAATAATCTGGAGATTCTTCATCCAGGTATCAAGGAATTCCTCGTTGATGATGGGGAGGATGACCTGGTTGCCGGTCTCGCGGTGATAATAGACGGCGAGGTCAGCCTGCTGGGGATGCTGGAAAAGGTGCAAGAGAATAGCGAGGTGCACTTCCTTCCGGCCATCGGCGGCGGCTGAATAGACCCCTGCCAGACCAAGATCAGTAAATATTTGGCGGGACCTGCGTATTCGCAGGTCCCGCCATTTGAATCTCTTCCTAGATTGGCGATTTGGAGGCCGAGGCCATGATTCAATACGCACCCATTAGGATACGGCCAAAACGCAGCTCCCAGGCACAGAGGGAAGTGCGGCGGGACACTCCTCTGCGAAAGGCCCGCACTTGCTACGGTCATCTGGCCGGAGTGGCCGGTGTTGCGCTCATGGAAGAGCTGCTGGGCCGTGAGTGGCTGGAGGAGGAACCGGTGCCCGTATCTGGAAACCGAGTCCGATACGCCCTAACGACTAAGGGACGCCAAGCGATGGAAGAGTTGGGAGTGGAAGTATCTACGGCTGCCAAGTCCACCGGCAATTTCGCTTTTGGATGCCTCGATTGGACCGAGCCGGGCCTTCATCTGGGCGGATCTTTGGGCCGAGCCATCACCGCTTGTTTGTCCGAGCGCGGCTTTGTGGGCCGGACCGAAGGGAAGCGGGAAGTGACACTGGATGGGAGCCCCCGCTTTTGGTTGACATAACTCATCAGTTGGACGCCGGTACGTTTCGCCGTTAGAATACCGGTGCCTTTCCCTCATGATCTATTCAACCGAAGCGTGTGGTTGTGTTGGGAGCCTGACTCATCTGGAGTAAAGATCCACCATGGACCAACTCACCGATTCCCAGCGCAAATGGTATGACCTGGCGGCGAGCCACGCTGACGACTTCGCCCAGCGGGCGGCGCAGCACGACGAAGAAAATACCTATCCCTTCGAAAATATGGAAGCCCTTAGGGCGTCGGGTTACA
>VFHG01000389.1 GCA_009392075.1 SAR202 cluster bacterium | reverse complement strand
ACCGTTAAGTCGCCCTTCAGCCGGATACCGGACGTGCGTACCGCTTCCGCAGCCATGATGATGCTGGCCAGGCCACCCTTCATGTTCTGGATCCCGTGACCGTACAGCCGGTCTCCTTCAACCACGGGAGTCCAAGGGTCCCGACGCCAGCGCCGGGTAAGCGAATTGATATCTGTGTGTCCGTTCAGCATCAGGCTAGGGCCACCGCCGGTCCCCTTCAGGGTGGCGATGGTTTGAAACCGCCCCGGCTCAACTTCCTGAAGGCCCACTTCGTATTGCCGGTCTACAAAGAAATCGGCCAAGAACGTGGCCACCGGAGTCTCTTCCAGCTTGAAACTGGGGATCTTTATCAGATCACTAGCCAGGTCTACAATCGTTTGCTCGTCAACTTGGTCAATGACCTTTAACTGTTCTGGGTTCATGCTAACGGTCCTATTCCACAATCAGGCGCGGCCGTGGCGCAAACCCCGGCCGGCTAGAACTCCGGTGTGCTGGCCTTGGTCCACCACGATCCTGCCATTTACTAGAACGTATTCAATGCCGATAGGGAATTGCTTAGGGTCTCGCACGGTGGAGGGAGACTTCACGGTCTGAGGATCGAAGACTACTATGTCCGCTTTCATGCCGTCGCGCAACATTCCCCGGTCGCGAATGTCCAGACGATGGGCCGCCATGAATGTCATCTTCCGAATCGCCTCTTCCAGGGTCAATCTGCCCTCTTCACGCACATATTCGGCCAATATCGTCGGGAATGTCCCATAGCTGCGGGGGTTGGGGTACTTGCCCAGGAGAACGGCATCGGTGCCGATCATGGTCCTGGGATGGGTTATGAAGTCGGGCAGTGTCGCCAGGTTGGGTCCAGGCGAAACGTAGGAAATTTGAAGGTCCTCGTCCAACGACAGGTCGCAGATGGTATCGACTTCCCTTTTCTCCATCATGTCGGCTGCTTCAGCGAGAGACTTTCCTTCGAATTTTTGGTTATGGGGCTGCTTGAAATTGGTCAACATCAGGTCCGTGAACGAGCCGCTCCGTGGACGTATCTCCTGCCGAAGGCGCTCTCTGCCTTCCGGGGAGCGGAGAACTTGTTTGAGCTTTTCCGGGCCTCCATTGAACGCCCATTCGGGAATCAGAATGAGCAGCCTGGTGCTGCTGTAGGCGTAATGGAAGCAGTCCATAGTCACGTCTTGGCCTTGGGCAACAGTTTCATCGACCAATCCCAGCAACTGCTCTGCGCTGCCTGAATGGGTCAACTTCTGGTAGAAGTGGGTCAGATGGCAGGGAATCTCTCCTCGTTGCCCAATCTCCAACGCCTCTTTGACCGGGTCCAGGAATTGGTCGCCAAGTTTATTGCGGAGGTGAGTGTGGTAAATACCGCCGTGGCGTCCCGCCGCCTGCGCCAACTCCACCAATTCATCGGTGTCCGCGTAGCTGCCTGGAGGGTAATCGAGGCCCGTGGACAGCCCAAAGGCGCCTTCCTCCATGCCTTCACGGAGCATGGCCCGCATGTTCGCTCGCTCGGCTTCGCTGGCCGGTCTGTCATCCCAACCTACGGCGCTGATTCGAAGCGGGGCGTTACCGATGATATAGGCGATGTTGATGGCAACTTTGTTATCGAACATGCTCAGGTATTCCGCAACCGTAGACCAGCTCCCAGGTAGCTGGGGAGCGCCGTCTAACCCTGAATTCAGCTCAAAGAATGCCAAAAAGTCATCGTGGAAAGTGAAAGGCGCGTAAGAATTTCCGTCTACCCCCACTAACTCCGTGGTGATTCCCTGCCGGACTTTTGCGTGGTGTTCCGGTTCGGCCAGAATCATCAGACCGGAGTGGGCGTGCACATCGATGAACCCTGGGCAGACAACTTTCGATGTGGCGTCAATGACCCGGGCGGCCTCGGTGCCGGACGAGTCTCCCCGGAAGACGTGGACCATTTCCCCTTCCACTCCAACCGATCCATAGAATCCAGGGTTGCCAGAACCGTCCACGATAAGTCCGTTGTTGATCAAAAGGTCAAGCAAACTACACCTCGTCCAGATTAAGTCAGTGGTGATTCGCCCTGTTCAGTTGCTTATCTTGTCCAACGTCGTCCACCTGGGTCAAGCAGAACGGACCTTGGCCCATCCGGTGTCGAAGGGTGTGTTGAAAACGCCGGTAGACTTCTTGCTCTTGAACATCCACCGCCCGTTCACGCGGACGTATTCTTCGTCGTCGATGCCGGCCCGCCACATCGCTTGGCTGCCCTCGTTCACCGTGCAAGGCATAAACAGGTACCAACGTGCCCTGGCGGTGTCGCCGGTGACTTCAATCTGGGGATTTAGGCTGTAATGGATAGCGAACGTGAATATCTTGGACGCACCGCGAAAGAAACCGCGGATCGCTTCTCTACCTTCAAACCGGCCCAGAGGGCCACTCTCCCACACCGCGTCCTCAACGAACAATGCGGCTATTCCATCCGGGTTGTAATTATCATCGCATAACTCAGCGTACCTGGCTTTGAGGTTCCGTATAGCGTCGGTATCCTCCAACGTGCGAACCCTGCTTTCCAACTCTTCTAACCTGCTAATTAGGTCTGGATCTGTTTGCGCGGTCATGGTTTGTTTCCTTACGTGTGAAAGTCGATGGATTGCTTTTGGTACTGTAGACAGATTTATGCAGATATTACCGGATTATAGCGGGAGGTGGCGGGTAGAAAACGGGACAGATCATCGTTTGAAAGCGTGGAATTACTGTTCACATCGGGGATGGCGACGGTAGATCTCCGCTATTCTGTCCAATTTGCCAGGCGCAACAACGCCCCGTCGCTTGAGCCGGGGCGTTTGTTTAGGTAATGGTGGAGACGGGGGAGAGAGCCTGTCTCAGAAGGTCGTATTTGCTCGAATGCGGCACAGTCCGTTTGTTTAGGTCCCCTACGGAGGGCTCGCGAATCAGGAATCGGATCTAAACTGGAATGGGCAATGGCCCACTAACGGGGTGGGTTCCTTCTATAGCGGGCGGCCTCAAGAGATACCTCCAGACC
>VFHG01000388.1 GCA_009392075.1 SAR202 cluster bacterium | reverse complement strand
GAGCAGGCCAGAAGTGATGGAGTCCTCGGCCACGTTCTCAGGCGAGCCGATCACCCCCGGCACCAGGCGGGACATGGCGTCGATCAGTGCCATGGCCGGTAGCTCCCCGCCGGTCAGGACAAAATCCCCCAGGCTGATCTCTCTGGTAGCCAGGAAATCTGGCACCCGGTTGTCGATGCCCGCGTAATGGGCGCAGATCATGGCCACTGCCTGCGCCCGAGACAACTCTTCGACCACCTGTTGGGTCAGCATCTCGCCCTGGGGAGTGAACAAAATAATAGGTATCTCAGCCCGGTCCGCCTCAGAATACCCTGACAACGCCGCCTCGGTGGCTTCGAATACCGGCTCGGGTTTCATGACCATGCCGCGGCCACCGCCGAACTGGTAGTCGTCGGCGGTGTTGTGCGGGTCATGGGAGTAGTCGCGAATGTCAATGACATCGATCGATACCAGGCCCCGTTGCAGGGCCAGGGCCAGCATGCTGTATTCCAGGTGGCCGCGAAAGGCGTCTGGGAACAGGGTCAGGATATGAAAACGCATCGCTTAATGATACAAGAAAACTTGTTCACGCCGATGCGTTTTCGATCGCCAACGGTTAACTATTAATCACCAACAGCCTGCGGTTCTCCGACGGGCAGGTTGTCGATGTAGGCGATGCCACCCTTCATGACCATCTTGATGCCGTCCTTGTTTCGGATGGCGTTGATGTCCTTCAATGGATCTCCATCCACCACCAGGAAATCGGCGTACAGTCCCGGCTTCACGGTACCGAAATTCTTCTCCTGGCCGACACACTCAGCCGCCCAGCCGGTGGCGGTCTGGATGGCCTGCATGTTGGAGAGGCCACGCTCGACCATCAGTTCGATCTCCCGGGCGTTGTCGCCGTGGACGAATCCGCCGGCGTCGGTCCCCGCGGAAACTTTCACTCCGGCGCTAACAGCCATGTGCAGGCTCTCTTGATGAATCTGCATCAACTGCTTGGTCCGTTCGATGATATGGGGCGCGCTGATTGTCGAGTGGAACTCGTAGACTTCGAATGTGGGCGTGAAAAAGACGTTTTTGTCGGCCATCATTTTGGCTAAGTCAGGGTCTTCGGCCAGGTAACAGGCGTGTTCCACTGAGCCGACTCCAGCCTCGATGCACATGCGTAGTCCGGGGCCGCCGACTGCATGGCACATTGTGTATTTCTCTTGTGACCGGGCCTCGTCTACCAAGGCCTTAACTTCGTCAGGGCCGAAGGCGATGTCCTTAGGTCCGTGTCCAGACCGAGAACTGGCTCCTCCGGTGGTGGCGAACTTGATTACGTCGGCGCCCACGCGCACCAATTCGCGGACCAGGGCTCGAATGTCATTGGGCCCGTTGGCAACGCCGTCAGGGTGCATTGGGTCGTTGTTGAAAGTGTTCCGGTGGCCGGATGCGGCAACCCGGTCGCCGATACCGCCGGTTGGGGAGACGATGGCCACGGAGGTCAGCAGTCTGGGGCCGTTGATCAGCCCCTGATCTACGGCAAGTTTGAACCCGGCGTCCAGACCACCGGCGTCGCGGATGCAGGTGTAGCCGGCTGCCAGAGATTCTTCTATCGCCCTGGCAGTCTTCAGGTGGTGCAAGGAGGCCGGGTCTTCAATCTCCCACCTGCTGATTAAGCTGTAGTTCTTGTGGGCCAGGTGGTCGTGGGTGTCGATCAGGCCGGGAAGGAGAGTAAGGCCGCTAAGGTTGATCTCTTCCGTGCCTGCGGGAAGCTGGACGGCTGCTCTTGGGCCAACCTCTTTGATCCGTTCGCCATCTATCAATACGGCCGAGTCTTGCAGAACCGGTCCGCCGGTACCGTCAATCAGGTTGGCTCCGAGTAACGCTTTCATGGCCTACCTCGTTGTGATTTTGAGTGGAGTGCGGGTAACCCACAGCTTGGGCAGATGCTAGTCGGGGGTTGAGGCGGTGTCAAGCGTTGCGGTCGATCTAATTGAGTACCGCGTTTGGGTCAGTTTTCCCTCAATCCGGCTATCACATCAAGGCCAGTGCTTGGGGAGCGTTGGCTATAATCACTGAGGAACGGAAAAGTTACCCGTTGTATGGATGGGCGGATGAGACGTAGCCTACTGGCAAAAATCCTCTCCCTTGCGTCGGTGGCATTGATGGCGTTGGTCATCGGCTGTGGGTCGGACACAGCCAAGATCACTTTCGTCTCTGAAGTGGACGGCGACGCCGAGATCTTCGTGATCGACCCCGACTCCGGCATCTCCACTCCTTTAACCGACAACCGGAGCTCGGACCGAAACCCCATCTGGTCTCCCGACGGCAAGCTGGTTGCCTACGTCTCCGACGAATCAGGCGATTTAGAGATAAACCAAGTTGACCGTAATGGCAAACTTGTCAAACGTTTGACCAACATACCCGGCGACGATGAAGCGCCCCTTTGGTCGCCTAACGGCGAAGATTTGGCTTTCATCTCCCACCAAGACGGCAACGCCGAGGTGTACCTGTTGCCCATGGATAGCGGTAAAGCCATACGTATCACGGCCGAGGACCCAGACGACATGCTTGGCGATTGGTCTCCTGATGGCGTTTGGCTCGCCTTTTCGCGGCGCGGCTCTTCCGAGGAGCGGGGGCTGTGGCTACGCAACCCCGACGGCGTGAACCTGGTCCATCTGACAGAAGAGAACGACTCCGACCCCCGCTGGTCTCCCGATGGGAAGCACATCGTATTTGTCCGCGTAACGGACGGTAATTCAGACCTGTATCTGGCCAGCCGACTGAAAGACGGCACCTGGCAGGACGATGTTCAACTGACCCGGCTGACCCAACACGAGGAAGACGACGTGGGCGCCGCCTGGTCTCCTGACGGTAATACAATTGCTTTTGTGTCTTTCCGCGACGGCAACGGAGAGATATACATTATGGAAGAGGACGGCTCCCGG
>VFHG01000387.1 GCA_009392075.1 SAR202 cluster bacterium | reverse complement strand
ATATAGATATCCAATACATCAAACACACGATGGGCAGTATACACCGGTGACTAATCCGGTAACAGAGTTAAGGTTTCGGGAATATCCGGGTATCCGAGTGAAGACTGTTTAAGACCTAGTATTCGTAGAACATCTGCTGCAATTCATGCCGGTCTTTCGTTACTGTCAGGCCCAGCATCAGCAGTATGCGCGCCTTCTGGGGAAGAAGGTTGTCCGATACTAGGAATCCCTGCTCCTTCTTCTTGGGGGTTGTCACGACCCGGCCTGCCGTTGATCGGGTGGCCAAGACCACGGGTATGCCGTCGTCCACCAACTTAACCGCGGCTTCGACCACGGCTGGAGGGAAGGTGCCGCCGCCAAAACCGGCCAAGACTAGGCCGTCAGAGCGGTTATTCCGCACTGCGTCCACGAGTAGCCCGTCTGCCCCGGCATAGGCGTAGACGATGTCTACCCTGGGCAGGCCGGTCATGTTGTCCACCATAAAGGGAGTGTCTACCGTATGGCGCCGCAAGGGCGCCCGGTAGAAAACCACCTTGCCATCGGAGTCGGCATATCCCAGGAAGCCAAGCTCGTTGGGCCGGAAAGTCTCCACCCTAAAGGTGTTGGCCTTGGTCACGTCCCGGCCGCATTGAATCTCGTTGTTCAGCACCGTCAACACGCCCAACCCGGTGGCATCGGGGCTGGCGGCGGTCCGCACTGCGTCTAGTAAATTCAGGTCGGAGTCGGTGCTCAAAGCCGTGGGTGGGCGCATGGCGCCGGTGATCACCACGGGTTTTTGGGATTTCACGGTCAGATGCAGAAAATATGAAGTCTCTTCCAATGTGGCGGTGCCGTGGGTGACGGCCACTCCGGCAACGTCGGTCTCGTCCTTAAAGATCGCATTGATACGCTGGGCCAGTCCTAGCCATTCAGCCGCGCCGATGGCGGTGCTGCCAACGCTGACCAGGTCTTCGGACCTAACTTCGGCGAAGTCTTGGATCTCTGGGACACGGTCCAGGGATTGTTGGATGGTGATATGGTCGCCGATCTCAGGGTAGAGAATGAAGTCCATGCGGTCTGGCCCAACTCCGGCGATGCTTCCACCGGTGCCGATCACTCGCACGATAGGTCTGTCGTTTGGCATGAGGTTATCCCTTTTCTCAGATTTGAATTAGACGGATAGAGGCAGGCTTGGCGGTTTCACCCAGCCAACGGTTATAATCACCGTGACAATATACCGGATTTCGCGCCACGGGAATCTTTTCTAAGGAATTCCTTTATCATGCGGGCGTTGATTTTATCCGACATTCACGCGAACCTTGAGGCCCTGGAGGCAGTTCTCTTTGACGCCCAGGACCGAGGCGGCTTCGACGTGATTTGGAGCCTGGGGGATACGGTGGGTTACGGCCCGGACCCAGGCGCTTGCATAGACCGGATCCGGGAATATGACCTGGTGGCGGTGGCCGGCAACCATGACTACGCGGCCATCGGCCTAATCGATGCTTCAGACTTCAACCCCGACGCCAAGGTTTCAACCAAGTGGACCGCCGGTCAAGTTGATGCCAATCAGAAGGATTTCTTAGGCTCTCTGCCTCTGGTTGCTTTAGAAGAGACGTTCACCATGGTGCACGGCAGCCTGCGAGACCCCATCGTCGAATATCTGCTGGACCGAAACTCAGCTTGCGGAACTTTGGCTCTCTTGGAGACCACATATTGTCTTGTCGGCCACTCGCACATTCCGTTTGTCTGTTGCGAAGTCGAGGGAAATCCGCTTGATCCGGAGTTCACCGACTTCCCGATTGATGAGCCCGTTGCCTTGGGACACGAACGCCGGATCATTAACCCCGGTGGCGTCGGACAGCCCCGGGACCGTGACTCTCGCCCCAGTTACGCAATCTACGACAGTGCCGCGACCGCTATTGAGCGACACCGGGTGACCTACGACATCGCCAAGACGCAGAAGAAGATGAAAGCGGCCGACCTCCCCGAGCACCTCATCGAACGGCTAGACCACGGAATATAGCCTCTCCCGGCGAATTTTCCGCAGCCACGTAAAACCATCCGCATTCTTGCCGAATTGACACTATCCCAGAGATGTTGTTAGGTTGTAGAGTAGAATACGCCCTCGCAACACCAGCGGCCCGCTAGCTCAATGGCAGAGCAACTGACTCTTAATCAGTAGGTTCTCGGTTCGACCCCGAGGCGGGTCACCAAGATTTAGGCACGAAAAAGCCCCGATATTTTAAATCGGGGCTTTTCTGTTTTACGGATTGCCCTCAATTTGCCCTCAATATATTTTGCCGTTAGCTTCCTATCGATTACGATGGCCGCTGAGAGGGACCAAAATGCTTAATATAAAGACCTATATTTAGCCGTTGTTAGAGGTGTCCATATATGAGTACCGACGCGCAAAGGGAAATCGATCGCTGCACGGCGTCAATAATCAATAGTCCTAATGATCCTTTGTTGTTCCATACCCGGGGATACTACTACGGCCAGATAGGTGAGCACCTGAAGGCGGTAGACGACTACACGGAGTCAATCCGTTTGAAGCCCGAAGATTTTGCTGCGTTCGCCAACCGGGGACTTTCTTATAGTAATCTGGGTGAATACCAGAAGGCGATACTTGATTACGATGGGGCGATCAGACTCTATCCGGATCCTGGCCCCGAATTGTATACGGCCCGGGCCATAGCACATGAGGCGTTAAGTATGTTTGAGGCGGCGGCTGAAGACAGAGCAATGGCCGAAGAGATAACTCGCTTGGATGAATTGGAAGAACTCGAGGAGCCGGTTACGGAAACTGAAGAAAGTAATCATTATTACTGAACCGGTCGCTAAGATTATCGTATGTCGGTCTTCTAACCGGCCAATTTAAAGTTCATAACCATTCCAAGCGGAACCAGGCCAACGGTAGCTGAGACAGGATCGCTATGGCCGATCCAAAAACGATCTCCCCCGGTGAGGTTGCCCTTGATTTGCCCTTGTTTGTGTGATGTTAATTGGTGTTCTTAAGTGTTATTAGGCTCAAGGATGGGACTAGCGAACACCGTATGACACGCCTGAAGAGGGGTACCTAATAACTCTTAATCAGTAGGTTGTCAGTAAATATACTTGCAACCTATTTGCAACCTAAATCTGCAACACTGGATAACACCACA
>VFHG01000386.1 GCA_009392075.1 SAR202 cluster bacterium | reverse complement strand
CCGGCAAGCCGGTCCGTCCCGGAATAGAGTCAGACGAGACCCGGGTATCTGGTATCGATGTTCTCTTGATCGATGACGATGTGCGGCCGGCCATCGTCGGCGAGCGCACCAACGTGCTGGGCAGCCGGCGGTTCCGCCGCCTGATCAAAGAGGGTTCCTTTGAAGAGGCCGCAGAGATCGGCCGCCGTCAGGTGCGAAACGGCGCCCATATTCTGGACGTCTGTCTTCAAGACCCCGACCGGGACGAGGCTGCCGACGTGGCCCAGTTCCTAGACCTAGTAACCAAGAAAGTAAAAGCGCCCATCATGATCGACTCCACCGATTCCGCGGTAATCGAACTGGCGCTAAAAAGGCTCCAGGGCAAGTCGATCATCAACTCCATAAACCTGGAAGACGGTGAGGAGCGGTTCCAGGCAGTGGTGCCTTTGGCCCGCCGCTTCGGCGCGGCCTTGGTGGTTGGCTGCATCGACGACGACAAAGAGCAGGCGCAAGCTGTCACCAAAGAACGCAAGGTGGAAGTGGCGGTCCGCTCGGCCAAGCTTCTAACAGAGAAATACGGGATACCCATCGAGGACATCATCTTCGACCCATTGGTGTTCCCTGTGGGCACCGGAGACGCGAACTACGTTGGGTCAGGCGCCGAGACCGTGGAAGGCGTGCGGCTGATCAAGGAAGCCCTGCCCGGGACCAAGACGATCCTGGGAATATCCAATGTTTCCTTCGGCCTGCCGGCGGCGGGACGTGAAGTCTTAAACTCAGTCTTTCTCTACCACTGCGTCCAGGCGGGACTGGACATGGCCATCGTCAACTCCGAAGGGATGGAGCGGTATGCCTCCATACCCGAGGAAGAGCGCAAGCTGGCCGAAAACCTGATTTGGTATTCGGGAGACGACCCGGTAGCAGCTTTTGCCGATCACTTCCGGGAGAAGCCCCCCAAGGCCTCCTCCGAAGAACGCATGAACCTACCCTTGGACGAAAGACTGGCCCTGTGCATCATCGAGGGTTCCAAGGAAGGGCTGGCTGAAGACCTGGACGAAGCCCTCACAGGGCGGACGCCCTTGGAGATCATCAACGGGCCCCTGATGGACGGCATGGCCGAGGTTGGCCGCCAGTTCAACGCCAACCAATTGATCGTGGCCGAGGTGTTGCAATCAGCCGAGTCCATGAAGTTCTCAGTCAGCCATCTTGAGCCCCACATGGAGCAAACGGAGTCCGCCGTCAAAGGCAAGGTCGTCTTAGCTACCGTGAAGGGTGACGTCCACGACATCGGCAAGAACTTGGTTGAGATAATCATGGGCAACAACGGCTATAAAATCATCAACCTGGGAATCAAAGTCCCACCCCAAGACCTGATCGAAGCCTATAAAGAGCACCAGCCTGACATGATTGGCCTCTCAGGCTTGCTGGTAAAGTCGGCCACTATGATGGTGGAAACAGCCAGGGATTTTAGGCAAGCAGGGATATCCTGTCCGGTGCTGGTCGGTGGCGCCGCGTTGTCCAACCGGTTCACCCGGCTCCGCATCGCCCCCGAGTACGACGGCATGGTGGCCTACGCCCCAGACGCCATGACTGGGCTGGCCTTGGCTAATACCATCCAGGACGCAGACGAACGGGCCAAACTGATGGCGTCTTTGGATGAAGAAGCCGAGACCATGCTGGCCGCCGAGTCGGCTGCCCGGGACAATGAACCCGAACCCGGCGAAGACGTGCCGCCAGCCCAGGTTAGACACGACTTTGACATTCCCAACCCCCCGGACCTGCGGCTGCATGTTCTGAACGACCATCCGTTGGAAGAGATCTTCCCCTACATCAACCCGCAGATGCTCTACGTTAGGCATCTAGGATATAAGGGCCGGTTCGCCGACGACTTGGAGGCTGGGGAGCAGGCCGCCGTCGAGTTGCATGATTCGGTGCGGCGGGTTGAGGACTTGATGTTGGCCCAAGAAGACATCAAGGCCAACGCAATCTTGAAGTTCTTCCCCAGTAACTCTGACGGACGGCGGATACTGGTCTACGGTCCTGACGGCCGTAATATCGCAGAGGAATTCTATCTGGGTCGCCAGTCCCAGCGGGACGGCCTCTGCCTAGCAGACTACCTGCTGCCTCAGAGCAACGGACAGGTAGATTACGTCGGCATGTTCGTCACGTCCATCGGCACTGGAGTCCGGAAATTAGCCGAGAAATGGATGGCTGAAGGCCAGTTCTTGAACTCTCATATCCTCTCAGCGCTGGCCCTAGAGAGCGCCGAGGCGTTCGCCGAACTGCTCCATCAACAGATGAGGCAGATGTGGGGTTTCGGTGACTCGGCTGAGACAACCCCGACGGACCTGTTCCGCACCCAGTACCGGGGCAAGCGGTTCTCATTCGGCTATCCGGCATGCCCTCGCCTGGAAGACCAAGAACAACTATTCCGGCTGCTGAATGTGTCGGCCAACCTGGACGTCGAATTGACCGAGGGGTACATGATGGACCCGGAGTCCTCGGTGTCGGCTTTGGTCTTCCACCACCCGGACGCCAAGTACTTCAACCTCAGCGAAAGGGACATCGAGCGGCTGGAACAAGAGATTCCCAAGCGTTAACCGGCCACCCACCGTCCCAGGGTTGACGGCCCCCTCTACCTGCGGCATATAGTCCATATGCCCTGGTCGTTCCGCCGGGCGCATCTGCTGAAACCTGCCAACTGGAGACGATGTGGAGCCAATAACAAAGATTGCGGACGGACTGGGTCTGGATCCCGACCACCTGATTCCCTACGGCCGGTACAAGGCCAAGATTTCCCTGGATGCCCTGAAGGACCCAGCCGATTATAAGGGCAAGCTGGTGGTCGTTACCGGCATCACACCAACCCCGGCCGGCGAGGGAAAGACGACCACGGCTATCGGCCTCGCCCAGGGCTTGGGGCGTCTGGGCCACAAAGTCTCGGTCAACCTCAGAGAGCCGACTTTGGGCCCCATATTTGGCATCAAAGGTGGCGGCACCGGCGGCGGCATGGCCCGCGTGGTCCCCGAAGACGAGATAAACATCCACTTCACCGGCGACGCCCACGCTGTCGGCTCGGCCCACAACCTCCTGGCGG
>VFHG01000385.1 GCA_009392075.1 SAR202 cluster bacterium | reverse complement strand
CGGCCGGGGATATCGTGGGCATCACCTGACCTGAAGGGGTTTCCATCGGCGACACTATCGCATCTCTGGAAAATCCGGAGGCAATGCCGGTCATCGACATCGAAGAGCCGACCGTCCGTATGACCTTCGGCGTCAGCACCTCTCCGTTCATGGGCAAAGAGGGGGACCACTGTACCTCTCGGAATCTTCGCGACCGTTTATTCAGGGAACTGCGGACCAACGTCAGCTTGCAGGTTGAACAAACTTCCAGCTCCGACGTGTTTGTCGTTGCCGGACGGGGAGAGCTGCACCTATCGATACTGGTGGAGACCATGCGCCGGGAGCAGTTCGAGTTTCAGGTTTCTCGGCCTGAGCCCGTCACCAAGGTGATCGACGGAAAGATCTACGAACCCTACGAGATTTTGAACATCAGCACCAATGAAGAATACGTTGGCGCTTTGACAGAGTACCTGTCCGGCCGCCTGGCCCAGCTCCGTGACATGCGCTACGACGAAAACGGCTACGTTCACATGGAGTACAAGATCCCGACCCGGGGACTGATCGGTTTCAACTCATTCTTTCTCCGCACCTGCCGGGGCGACGGACTTAAGAGCAGCACTTTCACCGCCTACGAGCCCATGGAGGGAGAGATCAAGGCCCAGCCGGGTGGCGTATTGGTGGCCTCGGAGCGCGGCGTCGCCGTGACCTACGGCCTGCTGAACGCCCAGGGCAGAGGCGAGACTTTCGTCGACCCAGGCACTCAAGTTTACGAAGGCATGATTGTCGGCTCCCATCGTCGAGAGGGCGATATCGAGATCAATGTCTGCAAAGAGAAGAAGCTGACCAACATGCGGTCGTCCACGGCGGACGTTGCCAAGCGCCTGAACGCCACGGTCATCATGAGCTTGGAAGAGGCCCTTGAATTCATCTCCGACGATGAATTGCTGGAGGTCACGCCCAAGAACTACCGGCTACGCAAGATGGACCTTTCCGCCTTGGACCGCAAGCGCACCCGCCGCGACGGAGTCCGCGCCAGGGACTAACGCCCGGCAGACCACCCGCGTGGAATCTACGGTTACCTGCGACTTCGCACCAGGACGCTCTCCGATTTTGGTACACTGGCGGCTGGGAAGCCGGGTGGGATATGATATTCACTTGTTTCAAGGCCATATCAAAGACAAAATTGTCACGGAGAGCGAGATGATCTACGAAGTACGGACCTATGATTTGAAGCCCGGAGCCATTGCTCAAGCGGAGGAAGCCTTTGGCGAAGGCTTGCCTCATCGCGAGAAGTATTCGCCCATCGCGGCATTCTGGCACACTGAAATCGGCCCGTTAAACCAGATCATTCATGTCTGGGGCTACGATAGTTTGGACGAGCGCGAAAAGATTCGCGCAGAGGCAAGTAAAGACCCAAACTGGCCGCCCAAGATCACACCTGGCAACATACTAAATATGAACTCCGAGATCTGGCACCCAGCCCCATTCATGAAGCCGATGGGTGGCGACCAGGCCCTGGGCAGCATCTATGAGATGCGGACCTACACCTATGAGCCTGGCTCCATCCCCGAATTGCTGAAGCGCTGGGAGGCGTCTCTTCCAGAACGGGAGAAACATTCGCCCCTGGCCGCGGGTATGTACACTGAATTTGGCGGCTTAAATCGCTGGATGCACATCTGGCCGTACAAGAATTTGAACCACCGGGCCGAGATAAGGGCGAAGAAGATCGAAGGTTGGCCTTCCGGCGCGCCGGGCCGGGTCCGGCAGGAAAACAAGATCATGGTGCCGGCCAGCTTTTCACCGATGCATTAGCCGGTCGTTTTTTCGGGGAAGTACGACGTAAAAGCACGAATGTCTTTTGAGACAGAACTATGGTGATAAGACACCACATCTACAAAGTTGACCAACGGGTGCTGATCAAGAGCCGTGACGGAGGACCCTTCATGCCGCCGTCGGAAGGGGCGAAAGGTGCTCTGGGAGTTATTGCGCCCCAACTATTTCAAGAATGGGCCGGCACGTTTTTAGAACGGGAGCCCGACGTTCCTCCGGAGTATTACGTCACCATCGATAATGGAATCACGGAGACGATCTCCGAAGACTGGTTGGAGCCGGCCCCGCCGGGTTCGCCTCCGCCACCCGAGGAATCTCATCCTTGGCCAACATAGGCTGTTAAGTAGATTTAGAGAAAAGTAAGAGACCCCCGGATCAAAACCGGGAGTCTCTTACTTTTTGTGCTTCCGATCTAAATTGAGATCTAATCAGAGAGGGAAAGCGGCAAAAACTTACCTCTATTGGAGCTAATACTATCGGAGTTAACGAATGATTTCGGTAGCGCCTTTGGTGGAATCAGTTTTGAGGCCACGAATTCCGAATATGATCCGATCATGGTCTGGATGGATATCCGAATCTCACGGTGCCCCGTGGTATTCTCGATCTAGTTCGGTATCGCCTCAAAATTATGTATGGAGTGACCACGGCCGTGATTGTCGGCTGAGTCGGCCACGGCGATATTCTCCGTCCAGGAAGCGCTAACGGTGGGAACTTCGATACTGTGCTGCGCGTTCCGCCCCAGGCCAGGTCGAAACGAGGCGCTGTCACTCCGATTACCAGTGCCACGGACAAGACCAATGAAAATGTGACTACGTTATTGCGCCGCATGAAACTCTCGAGCGGTCCAGAATTGGCGGTTAGGGTCAGTATTTACCAATCTGGCTGATAGGTAGTGTGAGACGGGTGTAAGTTATGTCGAGGCCGCAAAAAGGTCATTGGGCAGGCGAGCGTGGGGTTGAACTGGCTTCCCGAAATAGCCGGACTCCCGGAACGGGTATGATAGAGTTCTGCCAGGGCTGGGCCTGACCCTCTTAGGATTGGAGGTAGCGCCAGATGATAGAAGGCCATAAAGAGATCGAGGTTCCTGCGGATGTGCCGGTGTGGGATGTCGACCCCTATGATCCGGCGGTGCTAGCCGACCCATTGGACTACTACGCGGAGTTACGCTCGAAAGGTCCCTTTGCTTACATCCCAAAATATTCAATCTTGACCTGCGGCCGATACGAAGAGACCAAGGAAGTATTCTCAGATTGGGAGCGGTTCGTCTCATCTCGCGGAGTCGGAATCCAAGACTTCAGCCTGGAGGAACCATGGCGGCCGCCGAGCATAGTTCTAGAAGTTGACCCTCCCGAGCACACCAGGGCGCGGGCGGTAATCGAACGCGCACTCTCTCCCCGGGCCGTGGCGAATCAAAAGGAGACATACGGTACGGCGGCAGACAAACTGATTGACGGGCTTCTGGAGAAGGGCACCTTCGAAGCCATGGAAGAGCTGGCTGAGACCTACCCCACGACAGTGTTTCCAGAGGCTGTAGGATTGCGGGAAACTGACCGTCAGCGTCTGATTGATTACGGCGAGATGGTGTTCAACGCATTAGGTCCAAATAATGAACTCCGCCGTAACGCTATGGCGAAAGGTCCCGAGGTCGTTCCCTGGATCATGGAGCGATGCCGGCGGGAACAACTTACACCCGATGGCTTCGGTTCGACGATATACGCTGCGTCCGATACTGGTGAAATAACTGAAGAAGAAGCCGGATTATTGGTGCGCTCGCTATTATCGGCCGGAGTCGACACCACGGTTACTGCCCTCGGCAGCGCTATCTGGTGCTTAGCCAACAACCCAGACCAGTTCGATCTCCTAAAGGCCAAACCCGATTATGCACGCTGGGCCTTTGAAGAAACGATGCGGTTTACCTCACCGGTGCATTCATTTTTCCGCACGGCGAACGTGGTAACCGAAGTCAGCGGGATCAAGATCGCCGAAGGCACGAAGATACTGTGTGTCTTGGCAGCAGCAAATCGAGACGAGAATCATTGGCCGGAGCCAGACAAATTCGATATCGACCGCCGGCCGTCCCAGCATCTGGCCCTCGGGGTTGGAGTCCACACCTGCGTCGGTCAGAATGTGGCGCGTGCTGAAGGCTACGCTGTGCTAATGTCCATCGCGAAGAAAGTTGAGTCCATTGAACTTGCGGGGGAGACCGTTTGGCGTCCCAACAATTCAATTCGGTCTCTAGCCCACTTGCCGGTAACCTTCCGGGGCAAGTGATCAATTGGCTAATCTAATGATTGGATAATGAAATGACCATAGATGACCAAACTCGGCGGCGAAGCACCAAGACCGGGCTGACAGCCCTTGACCGGGAGCGGGCCTGTCCCGGCTACACCCTATACGCCCCTATGAATGGGCCAGGAGATGTTTACCTGCTCAGCTTGGACGGAGAAGAAGTGCACCATTGGGCGATGCCCGACCCGCCCGGCCTCTACGGCTATCTGCTGCCCAACGGCAACCTGTTCTACGGTGGAAAGTTACGGGATGAAATGTGGGACCGGTTCCAATCTTGGAAGCGGTTCAAGGGCGGTGTCATGATGGAGGTTGACTGGGATGGGAATAAGGTCTGGGAGCACCGCGACATTGACCATCACCACGATGCCAGGCGGACCGAGTCGGGCGGGGCCATCTACCTGACAGTTGAGCGGGTGCCGGAAGGACTGGCGCCCCAGGTCAAAGGCGGGAACCCGGTGACGGGCGAGAAGGGGATGTGGGTGGACGTGATCGTGGAAGTAGACGCCTCGGGTAAGCGAATCTGGGAGTGGCATGCTATGGAGCACCTGGATCCAGAGCGTGACATCATCACGTTTAACGACTCGCGGGACGAGTGGAGCCACGGCAACACCGTTGTTCCGCTCTCGGGCGACCGGGTCATGTTCAGCTTCCGGAACCTCTCGACCATCGGAATCATCGACAAGGGCACCGGAGAGATAGTCTGGAGACTTGGCGGAGAGGCGCTAGCCCAGCAGCATGACCCGAGCCTGCTGTCCAACGGGAACATTTTGGTTTATGACAACGGCTCCCATAGCGACCACCATCCGCTGCCATTCTCCAGAGTGATTGAAGTCGACCCCAAGTCCAACCGGACCGTGTGGGAATACTTCGATAATCCGGCCTATAACTTCTTCAGCCCCTACATCTCTGGAGCAAGACGACTGCCTAACGGCAATACTCTGATCACAGAAGGTATGTTCGGCCGCATGTTCCAGGTCACACCCGAGGGCGACATCGTCTGGGAGTACATCAACCCCCATTACCATGAAGATGCCGAGAATGCAGTGGTCAACCGAGTCTTTCGGGCGACCCATTATCTGCCTGAGGAGATTCCGAAACTTCCGTAAACGGTCGATTGATTCCGGCACGGATTCTCGGGATTTGTACCCGTTAATTTATCCCTTTGGCGGTCTCGTAGATTTGGATATAAGAATCGACCGGAGTCCGGGCGATGGCTTCTCCGATCAAGTCTATTGGCAGATCATCCAGCGTTTTTAACCTGACGCAAGACTTGCCCATGTTCAGCTTTTTGCCGGTGGCCTTGTAGCGTCCGACGAACCATTTCTTGTCCGCCGGGTTTCCGTAGATATTCATCAGTTAGACGATCATGTAGTTCTTCTGGGAAGCCAATCCGGCGAACGCCAGAGGCATCTTGTTGTAGGTCACCGGGTAGGTCGCCAACGGGATGACGTATGAGAGCATGTCGTGCTGGACGGTCTCTTCGTAGCCATCCGGCAAGTTCTCCAAGATTCCGTTTCTGACGGCGTTGATCGCCATCCTCTGGTCTTCAGAAAGCGCGTCAACGTAGTCGTTGGCAGATTGCTGTTTTGGTTGAGTCATTCGGCGGCCGGTAGGCCTTTATTTTGCGAAAAGTGCAGCTATGCGTTCTCCGACCACCTTGTCCTCGCCCTCGTTCAGGCCAAAGGCGTGGAGGATGATTCCGGTGTCTCCCTCTCTTACCCGAGTCCAGATGGGCGGGTCTCCGGCTTTTAGGCGGTCAACCACATCTTGGGCGGACATTCCGGTAACCACGGGGTCCACTTCCATGGTTACGCCGTAGGGCTGGTGGCCGATGATGTTGTCGCTAAGTTCGACTGTGACTCCTGATATGCCTTGGAGCGGCGCCAACATATTGCGGCACTTCGTCTCGGTGTCGGCCAAACGTTCTTCATGGTTCATGGTCATCCACAGGCGGACTGCGGCGACAACGCCAACCATCTCTTGCCGGTCGACTTTTTGCGGACGCCCAACGCCCCGGATACGCCGGCCTTCATAGCTGACGAAGGACTGCAAGGCCAGCTTCCGAATCATGTCTGTGCTGCCGAAGGCCAGTCCCGTAGACTGGGGAGAGCTCATATATTTGGCGGCGGTGCACTGGAAATCTGCGCCCTTGCGGACGAAGCTGCCGAATAGGTCTAGGGGATAGATCTGGCCCGCCGCGTCCACCAGAACCGGGACACCCTTGGCATGGGCGATCTCTATCGTGTCTTCCAGGGACAAGGCTTGGGGGTCTGGCTCCTGGGCCACGGCGTAGTAATGGACCGCGGCGGTGTTGGGGCCGATGGCCTTTTCCAGGTCTTCACGAGAAGTGCCTTGTTCAGTCCCAAACATGACCAGCTTAGCCCCGGCCAACTCCAGGCAACGGTCGTACCAGTAGCGTTGCCTGGCCTGGATCAGAATCTCATTCTTCATGCCGGTGGTATCGGGTAGTTGTTGAATCTTGGCGTCGTCGTCACCGGCCATGCAGGCAGCTGTGGCCAGGGTCAGAGCCGAACCAGCTCCGGAAGTGATGTACGCTGCTGGGACATCCACCATCTTGGCGATGGCCTCGCCAGCGCGCTCCTCCAGTTCCATCAGCGGAACGTAGGCGCCGTCGGCCCGGTCCATGGCCTCCCTGACCTCGGGAGCCGGGGTTGATCCGCCCAGCATGGTCACGCTCCCCGTGGCATTGATCACCGGCCTGGCTCCCAATTCTTTGTAGATGCCGCCCCAATCTGTGGTGGTCATGGTCTTCTCCCTAATATGCGTTGTTAGTCCGGAAGAACTGCGATTGCGTCGATCTCAATCTTTAGGTCCGGCGTTCCCAGTGCGGCCACCTGGACCTGGGTGCTGGCCGGAAAGGCCCCGGCAAAACGTTTGAGCCGGACTTCTCCGGCAGCGCCGGCCTCCCTCAGGTCGGTGACGAAGCTAGTCACTCTGACTATATTGCTCAACGAGCCGCCATTCTCTTCGAGGATGTGCTGGAATTTATCAAGGATAGCTTCAGTCTGGGCGGCGATGTCACCGGTTTCCGCAGATGTGCCGCGAGCGGTGCTGCCGGCGATGAATAACATGTTGCCACTGCGCACCGAATGGTGGAAAGCCCCGGTTGGCGCCGCATATTTTGGATAGTCTCGGCGTTCGATATCCATGTCTTGCTCCTCTTTGCTGTCTGCAATTTGGCCGGTGCAGACTCGCTACGTGTTCCCTAGACCGAAACATTATAAACTGAACACCAAGCCATACGGCTCGCGTTGAGCAACCGACGTATTTGGACGCATAATATAGAAACGCCGGGCAAACCACCCATTCATCTGAAGCGATGGACCATAGTAATGGACGCGATCGAGTCGAATATCCGGACCCAAGACCTGAATTTCCAAGAGAATCTCAAGCATATGAAGTCCTTGACCGCAGAGCTTGCGAATAGCCTGAGTTCGGTCCGGGAGCGTGGAGACACCGATGCCGCCGAGCTTCACCGCAGCCGGGGGAAGATGTTGGTGCGGGACCGGGTGCAGGCGTTGTTGGATCCTGGAACACCGTTTTTGGAGCTCAGCCCGTTGGCCGCCTGGAACATGTACGACGGCGATGACCCCGGCGGCGGCATCGTTACTGGCATCGGCAGCATCCACGGCAAGCAGGTGGTTGTAGTAGCTAACGACGCCACGGTCAAGGGCGGCACCTACTATCCCATCACTGTGAAGAAACACCTGCGGGCCCAGGAGATCGCCTTGGAGAACCGGCTGCCGTGCATCTACCTAGTGGACTCGGGCGGCGCTTTCCTGCCTCTGCAGGCTGATGTTTTCCCAGACCGGGATCACTTTGGCCGCATCTTCTATAACCAGTCTCAGATGTCGGCACAAAGCATCCCCCAGTTGGCGGTGGTGATGGGCTCTTGCACCGCTGGAGGCGCCTATATCCCGGCCATGAGCGACGAGGTGGTTATCGTTCGCGAGCAGGGCACGATCTTCCTGGCGGGGCCACCGCTGGTCCGGGCGGCCACTGGAGAGGAGGTCGACGCCGAAAGCCTGGGCGGCGCCGAGGTCCATACCAGGGAGTCGGGAGTGGCCGACCACTACGCCATGGACGACGAACATGCGTTGGCCATCGCCCGCAATATCGCTGAGAACTTCGTCTATCCCAGCAACCCAAGCCTTGAGATATTCGAGCCTGAGCCACCCATTTACGACCCGGAGGAGATCTATGGGGTCATACCGGCTGACACACGGCGGCAATATGACGTGCGAGAGGTCATCGCCCGAGTGGTGGACGGTAGCCGGTTCCAGGAATTTAAAGAGAACTATGGTGAGACCCTGGTCTGCGGTTTTGCCCGTATCTGGGGCTACCGCGTGGGCATCGTAGCCAGCAACGGAGTCTTATTTTCGGAGAGCGCGCTGAAAGGGACACATTTTATCGAGCTTTGCGCTCACCGCGGGATACCGTTGGTCTTCCTGCAGAACATCACCGGCTTCATGGTAGGCCGGGAATACGAGGCTGGGGGCATCGCCAAGGACGGGGCCAAGATGGTCATGGCCGTGGCCAACGCCGCCGTGCCCAAATTCACCGTCATCATCGGCAGTTCCTTCGGGGCCGGCAACTACGGTATGTGCGGACGGGCCTATCAGCCGCGGTTCCTGTGGTCGTGGCCCAATTCCCGGATATCGGTCATGGGCGGGCCGCAGGCGGCGGGGGTCTTGCTGTCGGTGAGGTCCGACCAGGCAGCCCGCCAAGGAAACACGTTGTCGGAACAGGAGAAAGAGGATCTGCAACGCCCCATCATCGAAAAGTACGAAGAAGAGGGAAGCCCTTACTACAGCACGGCTCGGCTCTGGGACGACGGAATCATCGACCCCAAAGACACTAGAGACGTGCTTGGTCTAGCCATCGCCGCATCGATGAACACACCCGTTCCAGAGTCCCGCTGGGGCGTTTTCCGGATGTGATTTTGTTTTCCAAAATCTTAGTCGCCAACCGGGGAGAGATTGCCGTTCGGGTGCTGCAGACCTTGCAGGCCATGGGCATTGCTACGGCCGCAGTCTACGCGGACCCTGACGCCAATGCGCCCCATGTTGTGCTGGCTGACGAGGCATTTGCCTTGGACGGCTCGACCGCCGAAGAAACTTACTTGGACCGGCGGAAAATCATCGCACTGGCTGTGCAATGCGGCGCGGAGGCGGTGCATCCTGGCTACGGGTTCCTGGCGGAGAACCCGGCTTTTAGTAAAGAGTGCGTCGAGTCCGGGCTAGTTTTCATCGGCCCCAGCCCCGAGACCATCGAGCTACTGGGCGACAAGATTCGCTCCAAGGATGCTGCGGTCCAAGCCGGAGTCCCCGTGGTGCCGAGTTCACCCATGTGGACGCCCGGAGAGTCTCAGGCGGACGACATGTCTGCGGAGATCGGGTTTCCTTTGCTGGTAAAGGCGGCAGCGGGCGGTGGCGGCCGAGGCATGCGGATAGTGGAACGGGTCCAAGACTTGTATCCAGCCTTGGAATCGGCCAGCCGTGAGGCCGCCTCAGCCTTCGGTGATGGCCGGGTATTCTTGGAGCGGTACATCCCGGCGGCCCGGCACGTGGAGTTCCAAGTGCTGGCCGACTCTTCCGGTAACACCATCCATCTTTTCGAGCGGGAATGCAGCGTGCAACGCCGCTACCAGAAAGTCATCGAAGAAACACCCTCGCCAGCCCTAGACGAGGGCTTGAGAAGTAAGATGGCAGCGTCGGCGGTAGCGATGGCCAAGTCGGCCGGGTACACCAATGCCGGCACCGTGGAATTCTTGGTGGACGCTCAGACCGGCGACTACTATTTCTTGGAGATGAACGCTCGCATCCAGGTAGAGCACCCGGTCACGGAAGAGACCCTGAAGTTGGACATGGTCGAGTGGCAGACCCGCATTGCGGGTGGGGAGCTGATCGATTTCTCTCAAGACGATATCCGGCCGCAGGGTCACGCGTTGGAATGTCGTATCTACGCCGAAGACCCCTACGACAACTTCGCACCCGTCACCGGGCAATTGTTGGCCTGGCGTCCGCCGTCGGGGATGGGCATCCGCCTGGACTCAGGCGTGGCTGAGGGACAGGAGATCACCGCTTACTACGACTCCATGCTAGCCAAGCTGGTTGCCTGGGGAACGGATCGGCAGGCGTCCATTTGGCGGATGCACCGGGCACTGGAATCGTTCCCGGTGCTGGGCGTTACCACCAACGTACCTTTCTTGATTCGAGCCATCAGCCACCCGGAATTCCAATCGGGGGATTATGACACCGGATTCATCGGCAAATACCGGGAGCTGACCGCCCCACCGGAATCGGCTAGCCTGAGCGGGGCCGCGGCACAGATAGCCGAGCGATTCTGGCAGTCCGCAGGCCCCGCCAGCGGGAAAGGCCGTGGAGCTGCAACCCTGCAGGACATGCCTGGACCCTGGCAAGGGCTTCCCAAGAGCACCTTCCCATGACCACCCGCAGGTTACAGCAGGTACACCCACCGGGGTCTGGTGAGGGCGATTTGTCCCCATCGACTGAGATGATCGAGGCGCCCGCTAACGATGGCGCCGAAATCGAG
This sequence comes from SAR202 cluster bacterium, assembly GCA_009392075.1. The sequence continues at coordinate 982 of VFHG01000385.1, read as the reverse complement.
GTAAAGCTTTCTTCGCCAAGCCGCTGGGAGGGAAGCGTCCAACTACAGGACGGGCGCACAGTCCCTTTCCTGGTCCACCGCGACGGCCAGCAGGTCCACGTCTGGATTTCGGGTGAGTCCTACATCTTCAGCCCCCCAACTCCAACCGCCCGCGCCCGACGCTCCGGCCAACAAGCCAGCGACGACATAGTCTCGCCGGTGCCAGGAGTAGTGATAACCGTTCACGTAGCCACGGGCGACACGGTCACAGTCGGCCAAGACCTGGTAATCGTCGAGTCCATGAAGACCGAGCAGATAGTCAAATCTCCGCGGGACGGAGTTGTGCAGAGGGTGTCGGTCGAGGAAGGGGACCGGGTGGATAAGGGGATGAGGCTGGTGGTGTTGGTGCCGGAGGTGGGGGAGGGGGAGTGAGGGGAGTCGGCTCAGGAATTTATAACGAATAACCTATGAGAGGGTTGGTTCTGGTACGCAGCGACAACCTTAACTTTATCACTACCTTTCATTCATCGGGTCTGTTCTGACTGATACTCTGGAGTGGAGATATCTATCTCTGATTTCCGCGCCTGAACTCCTCCGCAACTCAAGCTGTCATGGGTAGCAGTTATATGAAATAACATTCCGTCCTCCGATCGCAAAATGGGGTTGGGGTCGGAGGCTATATTAGTCACGAGTGCAAGAGTTGTCTAATCTCCTTCATTGAAACAAGAAAAGCCTCCTCGCTTGAGGGGGTTCTTTAGTGATGTACGTGGTGTGGATAGGTTTATCGTCTGAAACCGTAGACGAAATCTCCTTCCAATATCCTGGATTCATCAGTCAAGAATTCAGTCATGCCGGCCCAAAAGGCGTTGACCTTTTCTCGGGCTGCTTCAACTTTCTTTCTGCTGTCGTAACCAGCAGTTTCAAACATCCGATTGTCTGGGCCACCGATTCTTTGTTGGAACCAAGGATGCCGTTCAGATCCAGACACTGGCACGACAAGCAT
>VFHG01000384.1 GCA_009392075.1 SAR202 cluster bacterium | reverse complement strand
GGGGCACTGACGAGCAGAAAAAGTACTTTCTGCCTCCCATATTCAAGGGAGAGGTCCGTACCTGGCAGTTACTCTCTGAGCCAGAGGCCGGGTCCGACCTGGCCAACGTCAAGAGCACGGCGGTCAAGGACGGCGACGATTACATAATCAACGGCCAGAAGGTCTTTGTTGGCAGCTCTTTGGGCTGCGACTACATGTGGACCCTCACCGTGACCGACACTGAAGCCAAGCGTCATGAGAATTTGGGATGGTTCATGATTCCCTCCGACCTGCCCGGCATCACGGTCCAGCCCATGGACCTGCTGATATCCGGAGGCGAGTCGGGCGCTGGCTCTGGGGTCAAGAACACCGTGTTCTTCGACAACGTCCGCGTCCCCGCTTTTAACCTCATCGGTGGGCATAATCAGGGCTGGAAGGTGGCCACGACTCACTTGGAACTTGAGCACGGCACCGGCGGGAGAATCTCCCGGAACGTGGTCGTTGACAAGCTGTTCGAATACTGCCGAACAAACGACCGCCGCGGCGAGTTCATATCCAAAGACCCGGATGCCCGCGAAAAATTGATCGATGTCTACATCGAGCAGGAGATTGTGCGGCTGCTCCAGCTTCGCAACTATTGGATGCGCCACAGCGGTGTGACCACAACCTACGAAGGCCCTCAGGCGTCCTATCTAAAGAAGACCCTGGGCCTGAAGATGTCTGGGCATATATTGGACATCCTTGGACCGGCTGCATTGACCTTCGACCCAGAATTGGGTGCGTCGGAAGGCCACATGGAAGCCCACTCCCGGGCCGGCATCATCGCCATCCATCCAGGCGGCACCACCGACATCCAGAAAGTGATTATGTCCCGCCGCATCGGCATCGGCCGCGAAGTTAGAGAGAAGGCCGGCGCCCTAGGTTAAATCCCAACGATTCGAAAAAGCTGATAGCTGAAAGCTGTAGCCTGACAGCTATTTTCCAGAGGAAAATAATGGACCTGTCCCTAACCTCCGAACAAGAGATGTTGAAAACAGCGGTGCGCCGCTTCGTGCAGCAGGAATACCCCAAAGAGACCCTGTTGCAGATCGCTTCGCCCACCGAGCCCTCTCCCGAGGAGCCCTGGCAGCAGTTGACCCAGACCGGCTGGCTTGGCATCCTGATCCCAACTGAGTACGGCGGCGAAGACGGCTCCTTCACCGATGCCGGAGTGCTTTTCGAGGAACTGGGCCGAGGCCCGGTGCCAGGCCCCCACATCAGTTCCGCGGTCTTGGCGGCTCAGACCCTGCTTGAGGGGGGAACCGAAGACCAAAAGAAATCCTGGCTGCCCCGCATGGCAACCGGCGAGGTCCGGATGGTGCCCGCCATCACCGAAGCCGACTACGGCTGGCTGGAGGGAGACGTCCGGCTAAACGGCAAGGTTAGCGGCGACGGGTTCAGCCTCAACGGCAAGAAAGCCTACGTGTACGACGGCGAGTCGGCCACCCACCTCCTCTGCGCCGCACGCTCCGAAGAGAGCAACGACGTTGGGCTGGTCATCGTCCCGGCCGACAGTCAGGGTATCAGCATCCGTCACCTTCCAGGGTTCGCCTGGAACTCGTCGGAGATCGCCTTCGAAAACGTATTGGCCGATTCGACTCAGGTGCTCGGCGGAGCATTCGCCGGGGGCTGGGACGCGCTTGAGCGCGCCGAGGCTAAAACGATTCCCGTGCTCTGCGCCTACCAGGTGGGCGGCAGCCAGGCCATCTACGAACTGTCGGTGGATTACAGCCGTACCCGCCACCAGTTCGGCACGCCCATCGGCCGGTTCCAGCGGGTGCAGGACCAGGTCATCAACCTGCTGAATGCTCTGGACGCCGCTCGTTGGACCGCCTACGAAGCGCTATGGAAGTTGGACATCGGACGGGCCGCCTCTGACAGCGTTCATCTGGCCAAAGCCGTGGGCAGCGAAGGCTACTACGAGGCCTGCAATTACGCTCACGAAGTCCATGCTGGGGTGGGGAGCATGACCGAGTACGGGCTGACCCTCCACACCACCGCATCCCGCACCCTCTACCACTATCTAGGCGACCCCAAGTTCCACCGCCGCAAATTGGCGGATGCGTTAGGGCTTTAGCCCACCGGCTCACCCAGGGCCTGCTCCTGCCGCAATGCCAGGCGGACCACGGCCAGTTCTTCCCAGGTGTAGTCATCTCCGAGGGCATCCCGGACAGGGGTTAGGCGGGCTTCGCCCATCTCCTTGAAGGCCGCTTCAATCCGGCTGCGCCGGACGTCGGACGGCATCAGGTGGTCCAGGTCTATCTTGCCGCCTTCCTGCACGAACCGCTCCAGATGGCTGCGTATGGTTGTCTCGCTGATGCCCCTCTGCTCGGCCACTTCGTCTAAGGAACGGTTCTGAGAAATCAAATCGACGGTTTCACGGATGCTCATGCTGATGCCCCGGATCCGCTTCTTCGGCGCGTTTACCGGCACTTGCTCGACTGCAGCCGACTGCCCATTGGCCTGCATGTATTCGTTGATGACCTTTAAGAACCGCTCGCTGAAATCCCTGAGTTTGGCGTCGCCAACTCCGGAAATCCGGGAGAATTCAGCCTCGTTACGGGGCATGTGGAAGGCCATCTGCTGCAGAGACTTGTTGCCAAATATCTGGTAGGCGGGGACCTCGCGGTCGGTGGCGATCTCCAACCGCAGCGCCGCCAGTTCGTCAAAGAGTCTGGTGTCGTAGGCCGTCTCCCGGTCCGGGCCAGACGTCGCTTGCAGTACCGGCGCGGCCTGTTTGGGCCGCGTGAGGGACAATTTCTCCCGACTGTTCAAGAACTTGCGGCCTTGGGCTGAGACCACCAATGTCGGATAGCCACTACCCCGCTGGGCTAGTAGTCCATTGGTGACCAGTGAGCGCACCATCTCCTTTAATTCGTCCGCGTCGATACCCTTCGAGATACCGAACACGGGTAGCTCATGATGCCCTCTGATGCGGACGGCCTTGTTGGCCGCTCCACGCAGTACATCCACCAGATAATTCACGCCGAACCGCTCGCCGGTGCGGATGGCCGCGGACAATATCTTCTGGGCGATCTCGGTGGCGTCGAATTCTTCCCTGGGCAGCAGGCAGATG
>VFHG01000383.1 GCA_009392075.1 SAR202 cluster bacterium | reverse complement strand
CTAGGCTATTGGCCTCCGGGCCAGGCTTTCTGCCTATTCTTCGGCCCGACGCCGGCCAGTCAGGGCGACGAAATCAGACCGGCCAGCGAGGTCACGGTAATCGGCAAGATTATCGGAGACAGCGGAGTATTGAAGGGCGTTTCTCCGAGCAACTCTGTCTTGATCGAAACGGTTTAGCGGCCGAACTGACCTGACAGACTGGTGTCGCCTGACGCTACCACCAGCCCATCCGCCAATAATTGCTCCATATTTAGCCGGCCATAAACCAGCAGGACGAATGTTTGGGTGTCACAGCCGAAGATAGCGTCCGGCCGTTTGTCACTGGCCGACTCCATCATCGCCTTTTGGCCGCCCCCGGCGATTATGTCATGGCTGCCCGCCACCGTGCCGGTTAGCTCGAACCTGAACCGGGCCGATACCGGCATGTTCGCTCCTGGGTCAAATAGCCGCCCAACGACAAACACCGGAAACATCTCCATTATCGAAGGAAGGCTCTCGGCTGACATCACCGTGGCTTCTTCCAGGCGCGAACGGATGTCCCATTCGTGGACGATCAACTCGGTGAGGCGCAGGTTAAGGTAAGTCTCCACCGTGATGGTGCCGGCAGGGTGGTAGCAAGGCTTATCCTTGTCGGCGTCAGTCAATACAGACAAGAACTCATCGAACCTGGTCATTTCTTTGTTGTAAATGTTCAGAATCTCGCCACCGAGGCTCTCACGAAAATCTACTGCCACCTGGGCGTTGGCCCGCAAGCGGGCAGCCATGTCTCCCACACCCGCTTCCGGCATCCCCTCAGGTGCGGAGCCATCTCCGCCGGCTCCTCTGACTATGTTGGGTCCAAACCGATCGACCGCCCCCATAACGTGAGCCACGACATCCTGAACTTCCCAGGCATCGCAGGCGCTCGGAATCGACCACTCTTCCGGCTTCAACGTTTTCAGGTACACCCCGATACGCGCCGACTCTTCTTTGACCAATTGGACCTTTTCCATTACCGAACCCATAACTTCGTCTCCTCGAAAATCGCCGGACGCCGCTCTGTAATCGTAGCCACGTTGGCGGTATTATAGTGGCCTTCCAGCGTTATTCAATTCCGAGCTGGTATAGGAGGTCATAGGTGGCATTAGGCTGGGCAATCATCGGGGCGGGGATGCATCCACACCAAAAACTTGCTCCGGCTATCGGGCTTACACCCGACGCCGAGCTGATCGCAGTCTTGAGCCGGGACCAGGGGCGGGCCGACGCCTTCGCTGAGACCCATGGGGCAAAGGCCGGGTACTCTAACATCGATGACCTACTGGCAGACTCGCGAATAGACGCCGTCTTCGTGGCCTCGCCTAACGCCTCCCACGTGGGCCACACCGTACAAACCGCCAAGGCCGGAAAACATGTCCTGTCCGAGAAGCCGATGGCCACCTCAGTTGACGATGCTCTGACCATGGTCCAGGTATGCCAAGCCAACGGCGTGAAGCTGGGTCTGGGGTTTGAACTGCGCTTCCATCCGGCGCATCTGCTGGCCCGTAATTTGGTATCCAAAGGCAAATTAGGCCGTGTCAGGCTGCTGCAAGGGCACTGGGGCCGGGGCGAGCGAGGCGAACCCGAACACAAACCCCGTTCCGGCCTGCGCGGCTGGTGGGAGGACCCGGAAGCCATGGGCGGCGGCTCGGTGATCATGGGCCTTGGCGTCCATGTTTTCGACCTGGTGCGATTCGTCATGGACCAGGAGATCCTCGAAGTTACCGCCATGACTGACGGGCAGACCGGCGGCCAACCGCTGGAGCACATCGCCAGCATGGCCTTAAGACTTGAGGACGGGACCATCGCCAACGTCAGTTGCGGCCGGATGCTGCCTGACACGCTGAACAACTTCACCATTTACGGCACCGATGGCCGGTTTACAGGCACCGCCACCGTCTGGGAGGCCCGGATGGGCTCGGTGGAGGTGGTCAGCGAAACGGTCAACCAGACCGAGAGCTTCAAGTACGACTACCTGGCCAATTTCGTGGCCGAGTTGACCGACTTTCATTCCGCACTGAAAGTAGACCGGGAACCAGCCGCCACCGGCCTAGACGGTCTACGGTCAACCGAGGTCAACTCAGCGATCATCCAGTCGGCGAAGTCTGGCCGCGTGGTCAAGATTGAGCGTCGGGATCCTTAGGTTCCCAATTGGCACGATCAAATATATCAAACATCGCTTCTCTTACTTCAAGGAATATCTCCTCAACGGAGCTTTCGGCGGAAAGATGCGCCCATGCTTCTTCCTCGAAAGGAATTCCATGCTTAGTTCTTTTCGTTAGTAAATCCTCGGTTGATTCAATACCGGTCAATTCGATGGTCCGAAGGTCTGACGGTATTCCCTCGGCGAGCTTATCAATTTTGGCTTGAGCCATGTAGTTTCGATATTTCCTTAATTTCATTAACATTTCTTCTTCTTGGGCCTCGACAAACCCACTATCGACGGCAGGTTGAATAAGCGGTTGGAGATCGTCACTGGCTTTCCCATTGCAAAGTTTACGAAGCCCATGTTCCACGCCTGCGGCTAAAGAAACGATGCATCCTGTGTACTGCCCAGACGTGAAGCACATACCAGCCTCGTCAATCAAATTGCTCGTCCAACCAGGTATAGAGTAATCAATCGGCATCAAGACGCAAGACTCTTTCGAAAGCCGCGAAGCCCGTCGCTCGAGTGAATTTGAATCGGTCCTAAGTAAGACTTCTCGGCATTCCTTAACATTCCTAAATGATCTTACCCTTGTCCTTTCGTGCACCATTTACATACTCCGATACAGATTTCCCTATATTGATCAGCTTAAAAATCTACGGCAAGTATGGTGATCGCAATCAACGCAAATCAAGTTGACTTTGACATAATTCATTTTAAATTTAATCTGGTTGACGGCCCCTAAAACCGTTGCTACGATTCCCACGCCTATAACAACGAAATACTAGAGGGCTTTTTACTATGACGACCACACAGGGGACCCAGGCGCAGGGCGCTTTACGCGGCGTGCAGGTCTTGGATTTTGGCCAGTACATCCCTGGACCAATGTTGGGAATGCTGCTCAGTGACCAAGGCGCCGATGTTATCAAAGTTGAGCGCCCCGGCGGCGAC
>VFHG01000382.1 GCA_009392075.1 SAR202 cluster bacterium | reverse complement strand
GCCACCGTCAAGATTCACGCCCCGGAAATGGCTCTGACCGCCACCCATAGAGTGGCGTCGAACCAGAAATCTTGGGGGAAGATCTGGACGAGATAATCGGTGCGCGGATCCAGTCGCCAAAAATCGTTGGCGAAACTCAATTGGTGGAATTTTAAGAATACGCTATCGAATCCCGCCAGAGCCACCAGTCCAAAGACTATCAATAACACCAGCGTGAGCCCGCCGCCCCAGGCTAGGCGTTTGGCTAGGTCTGCGACGAACCGGCCCCTGTGCAATGCGAAGCCAATCACGGCCATCGTCGCCAGATACACCGCGGAAGCCGAGGCCAGCACGTACACGCCTCGCACAAGCTGCTTGACGTCTTTCATGTGGGCTACTTCCCGGTCGTTGAACAGGTCTCGCTCTGTGCCAAGGATACTGGTCCGCACGTCCAGTGGCTCGTCACCGGAGTTGATGTAACTCCGGATGTCGGCGCCTACCTGGCGCAGGTCGCTGTCGGTGATGCCGGAGATGCGGGAGATTGAATACTTCTCGAAGCCGTCGTTGTACAGCCCCGGGCTGTTGAACGCCCAGGTAACGCTGGCAGTGATCAGGAACAGCGGCACTGCGATGATGAAAATCGCCCAGGGAAGCCAGCTTACGCGGCCTATATCATCTCCGTTTTGCTGACCGTTACAGGCTTAAAATTCACAAATTTATGTGCCCAGCGGTCCAATCTAAGTTAGCATCGGCCGGCTTGTGAAGCAACCGGACTGCAACCTATAATTCGTCCATGCCGCCACAAGAGGATTCATCCCCAACTCAGGACTCTTTTTCCGAACAAGAATTGGGCAAGTTCCAAACGTTGATGGACATCGTCGCCCGACTTCGCGCCCCCGGTGGTTGCCCCTGGGACCGGGAGCAGACCCACGAATCATTGAAACGGAATCTTTTGGAAGAGTCCTACGAGGTCATCGAGGCCATAGATCAGGGCAACCCCGCTGTCCTATCAGAGGAACTGGGAGACCTGCTGGTCCAGGTCGCTTTCCACGCCGACATCGCCAAGGAAGCCGGCGATTTCCAGCTTGAGGACGTGTTTCGGAAGATCAACGCCAAGCTGGTGCGCCGCCACCCCCACGTCTTCGCCGACGGGCATGCCAAAGACGCCCGGGAGGTGGAGCGGAATTGGGAGCAGATCAAGGCGGAGGAACGCAAGGCAAAAGGCGAAAGCAAATCGCCCGTCGAGGGTATCCCCGGCGATCTTCCGGCCCTGGCCTACGCCCAATTGATGCAGGACCGGGTGGGCAAGGCGGGGTTCGAGTGGGACGACATCTCTGGCGTGCTCGATAAGATCGTTGAGGAAGTGGCCGAGCTTAAAGCCGCCGCCACTCCGGAAGAAAAGATGCATGAGCTGGGCGACCTGCTGTTCACTATGGTCAATCTGACCCGTTGGTCGGGCGAACATGCCGAGGATGTGCTGCGCAAGGCCAACCAGCGCTTCGGAAAGCGGTATCTAGGCATGGAAAAATTGGCTGCCGAGCGGGGTCTCGACTTCAACAGCCTTTCCTTAGATCAGAAAGAGGAACTCTGGCAGGAAGCCAAACGGTTGGTGGGTTAGTAGTTTTCTACTGAACCGAAATCGCCGCCAGTGATGTGCCCCGGTTCCAGATAATAGATTCCCCCGGCCATCATTCTTCCCAAACCCTCGATCAGCGCCTGCCCTCCGGACCGCTGACCGAAACCCGAGCGCGCAAAGATCCGTTGGCTCAGGCTGCGGCTAGGGCGTATCCAACGTGGCGTTGGTTTGCATCCGCCGGCTTCGGCGGCTGCCTCAAGTGCGTCTTTGAAATCACCGATCTCGTCCACCAGCCCCTGCCTGATGCCTTTTTGGGCGGTCATTATCTCGCCAGTGGCTATCTCGCGGACCTTGGCCTCGTCCAAAGAACGTCCTTCGGCCACCACGGCCACAAAGTTATCGAAGATCTCGTTGATCAATTCCTGGAATTTCTCCGACTCTCGGTCTGTGGGGCTGCGCCAGAACCCGGTCATGTCCTTGAATTCACCGCTCTTGTAGACGGAGAAATCCACGCCGACCTTGGACAGCAGTTGTTCTAACACCGGGCGAAGGTAGATGACGCCAATTGACCCGACCAACGCTGTGGGCAGCGCGTAGACCTTACTGGCGGCACAGGCCAGGTAGTATCCGCCAGAAGCGCCCATCCCCCGCACGTAGGCATAGACCGGCTTCTCTTCAGCGACTCGCTGGATGGCCCGGTAAAGGACCTCGGAACCGGTGGCCGACCCGCCTGGAGAGTCTATGTCCAGCAAAAGGGCCTTTAGCCTCTGGTTGCCGGCCACAGAATCGATCAGCCGCGAGAATTCAGGGATTTTAACGTGGTTACCGATAATTCCGTGTATCTCGATTATGGCAACGCTGGAGCGCCGTCTGATTCTGAAGGGCATGGCAGGTTTCTCCTTGCTAGAGTCAGACCATCAGGCCAATTGTACTTTACCGAGGGATTGCGACGAGATTGGGGATAAGAGTGAGGAGTTGCCCTGGCGAGACGCGGAATGACGAAGGAGGGCCCGCCAATCATCGGCAGACCCTCCTCAATGTTCCCTGATTGATGGCCGTATCGGCTTAGTCGTCGGCTGCGGTTGGCTCCGCGGTACGGTTGTCAACGAAATCGTTGGCGCAAACCGAGGCGTTGAGCAGTCCCCAGCGCACCATCCAATTGTAGGTGTCCTCCACCTGTTCATCGGTGTAGGGCATCGGGTGGGTGTAGCGCAGGCGCGGCAGGTGGAAATCGTCTGGAGTCAGACCGCCCCATTCGTCCGCGATCGCCGCGAACTTTGGTTGGTCGATCAGGTAGTGCAAGAAGCGCTTTTTGTCCGAGTTGATCAGGTCCACTGCTTTGATCACAGCGCGGTTGATGGCGGCGAAAGTTTCCTCGTCCATATTGTCGCTGGCGTTCTCGGCGCCCAGGTAGTGGCCCTCGCAGACCGATCGGCAACCGTTCTTCTCAGCTAGGGCTATCCAAGGCTCCATCAGCATGGCGGCGTCCACTTCTCCGCTCATCAGGGCTTCGAACCGGTAGCGGGGGCTCCCGTAATGCAGCAGTTTTATCTTGTCTGCCGGGATG
>VFHG01000381.1 GCA_009392075.1 SAR202 cluster bacterium | reverse complement strand
AGAGAACTCGGTGAGACTCGTAGCCATGATCACCCAGGCTACGGCGGATACGGTGAGACCGCCCACGGTTAGGCCCCGCGAACCAAATCTGTCCGACAGCCGTCCGCTGATGGGGCCGAGCAACACCATGCACATGGCGGGAGGGATGAGCAACAGCCCTACCTCTCTTGGCGATAACTCCAGCACCCGCTGCATGTAGAAGGGCATCATGAACCTGGACGCGGAACTTCCCAGGAAAGAGAACCATCCAGCCGCCACCCCAAAGCTCACCAACTTTCGTTTGAAAAGACTCAGGTCCAGCATCGGTGTGGGAAAGCGCAGCTCCCACCAGACAAATGCGGCGCCCGCAAGCACAGTGGCGATCGCTCCGGAGATGATAAGCCCCGAGGTCCAGCCCAATCGGTCGCCGTTGCCGACTACCAACAAGAACCCCAGCAGGGCCAAGCCGGAAAACACCGCGCCGCCCCAATCGAATCGTTGGCGCGCCTCTTCCTCAGCCGGTGGCTCCGGTTTGGCCAAAGGAAGGATCAGCATCGATATGAAGATGGTGAAGATTCCAACAGGCACGTTAGCAAAGAAAACTGAGCGCCACTCGAACGCGCTGACCAGCAGCCCTCCGATGGCCGGTCCAGCGATCGCCCCGGCCCCAACCACGCTTAGGTGGGTGCCTAGAGCCTTGCCACGCTCGGTCCCGGGGAACGACTCGATCACCATGGCGATGCCGGCGCTCTGGACCATGGCTGAGCCGACGCCCTGGAATATCTTGGCGGCGATCAACGAGCCGAGGTTGGGGGACACTCCGGCCAGTGCCGCGGCAATGACGAAGATGACCATCCCGCCGATGTATACCTGCTTCCGGCCGATGATGTCTCCCAGGCGGCCCATGGGTAAGATCAGGACGCTGATGGCCAAGGCGTAACCGACCACGATCCATTGAACGCTGGGCAGGTCGGATCCGAAATGGCGCTCTATGTTGGGCAGTGCAACGAGGACGCTGCCGTGGTCTACGACCGAGAGGAAAGTGCCGATGGCGATGGTGCTGAACACCCACCACTTGAAGTTGGGGCTGGATTTGATGGCGGAAATCACTAACCTAGATTACTCCTAAAGTTCCCGCTATTCACTCCGAAAATTGAAACGATACCTTCTATCGAGCTTTCTATCGAGCAAGCCTTCTATCGCGCCGCACGCAGCCTCGGTAGGGCCAGATAAGAAATCGCGCCCAGCAGAATTCCGGCCCCACCGACCACGCTGAGGGCGATGACAACGGTTGTGAGGTCAACCAGCAGTCCCACAGCAAGGCTGGACATGAAAACGAAACCTTGGCTGTAGAGATGCAGGCTGGTTATGCGGCTCCGTAGATGGTCCGGCACCAATGACTGGATCAACGTGCTGGACGATGTGCGGAATGTGGCCTGAGCCAGCGACATCAACCCGATCAAGATCATGGCTAAAACCAGCCAATGGGAAAAGGCGAACAAGACCACCGATGTGGACGCCAAAAGAATAGCTGCCAAGCAGATCAGCCCTCGGTTGTAGCCGAAGCCTACGGAGGCGATGGTCAAGGCAGATAGAAGACCTCCAAATCCAGTGACGGCCAGCAGGATTCCCCCCGTGTCTGCGCTGCGGTGCAGGACTTCAACGGTGAACACCGGAAGCACGAACCAGACCGGGTGGAGCAGCACGTTGGGAATCAGCCCAACCACCAACAGGTTCCAGATCACCCGTTCCTGCTTCCTGACGTAACGTAGGCCATCCATGAAGTTGGCCAAGGGCGAGCCCCCTGAGTCCTCCGGGCGCGCCTGCAAGTAGGGGGTCTTCATGGGAAAGAAGGCGAGCACAGTGGCCGCGTACAAACCGGCCTCAATGGCGAAATTCCAAGTGAAGCCGATGGTGGTGATCAGAATCCCGCCAACGAAGGGGCCAACCATCCTGGTGCCGGTGATTGTCAGGGTATTGCTGGCGTAGGCGTTGACCAAGGCTTCCCTGGGCACAGTGTTGGCGACCAAGGTCTGGCGGATCGTTAGCGAAATTGACCAGCAGATTCCCGATACGAACACGTAGATGTAAGCGTGCCACCACTCGATGTGTCCCGAGTGCACCACAAAAGCAAATACGACCGCCGCCACGGTCATGAAAGCTTGGACGGCCATGACCAGCTTTCTGCGGTCCACACGGTCGCCCAGCACCCCGGCCCACGGTCCCACGACCAACGTTGGAAGAGTGGTCATTCCGCCGACCGTAACCACCAATAGCCCGGAGGAAGCGAAAGAGTCCGTTAGGTCGCGGACCAGCCAGCCAATCGAAAGCAGTTGCAGCCACTGGGCGGTGTTGGCGAAGAAATTTGCAACCCAGAGAAAGCGGAAGTCCCGGTAGGCCCGCCACGAGTCCAACGTCTGTAGGCGGCGTCGTGGCCTCTGCGGTGCGTGACCCGTTTCCCGTTCTTGATCCTGCCTAACTATGATGCTGCCCTTGACGCTTCATATTTGCTTCAGTTAAATTCACTCTAGTTCTTTCCTTAAAGGGCGAACGGTTCTAGTTAACCAGTAAAATCGTATTCTAGGAGGGTGCCGAAATGCCATTGTACGAGTATATGTGCCCCACTTGTGACCACAAGTTCGAAAAGCTCCAGTCGATGAGCGCCCTCGGGGCCGACTGCCCAAATTGCGAGCAGCCAGCCAAACGCGCCATCTCAGTCTTCGCGTCGGTGACCAAGGGCGGTAACGATATGCCCACTTCGATGGGTCCACTACCTCCATTGAGCGGCGGCGGTTGCTGCGGCGGCGGATGTGGCTGCGGCTCGTAGCATTCACGAAATACCGCTACAACCGGGACTCGCATGAAACAGGGGCAAGCATGACTTGCCCCTGTTTTTTCGTTTGTTCACTCGGCGCCAAACGCCGGCAAGGATTTTATCTTAATTCGGGTCAGGACTCATGCACACTATCCAGACCGTCCATGGCCCGCTGCCAGCCGGAATATTTACGGTAGACCAGGAACGCGCTGCCAGCCACCGTCAAGATCAACGCCTCGAAAATGGCTCTGACCGCCACCCAAAGAGTGGCGTCGAACCAGAAATCCTGAGGGAAGATTCGGACGAGATAATCGGTGCGCGGATCCAGTCGCCAAAAATCGT
>VFHG01000380.1 GCA_009392075.1 SAR202 cluster bacterium | reverse complement strand
CATTGGTGCGGTTTCGTCGTCGTCGCCACAGGCGGCTAGCAACGTTAGCAAAAGGAAAATCGCCGGTATGAATGCAAGTCGTTTCATGGGCTCTCCGAAATGGAATAGCGTAGTCCGACGGCGCATTTTGGCCGATTCTCATAGGAAGGGTCACAGGTTTCAAACGCAAATCCTCAAGGGTCATTGGCAAAATCAGCTCGATACTTGGCGGTGGATCAAACACGGTCAGACCTTCCCACCGCAACTCGTTACAGCTATAGTATTGCCGCGCAATCATGCGCACATGACCGCACGGCTAGGTTAGCCTGTGTGGCCAAAATATCAACAGGCCTAAAAGGGGGGTCTATGCTGGCAATCTTGGGAGGGACCGGGCCGGAAGGCAAGGGGCTGGCGCTACGCCTGGCAATGGCTGGAGAAACGCCGATCATCGGGTCGCGAGACGCCGCCCGAGGCGCTGCTGCTGCTGAAGAACTGGCCCAGTCTGCACCCGGTGTGACAATCAAGGGCTCGGATAACGCCGGTGCCGTGGCGGCCGCGGATGTGGTCTTCCTAGCATTCCCCTACGAGGGCCAACGCCCGGTTTTGGAAGACCTTGGCGCCGCACTGAAAGGCAAGATCGTGGTCAGCGTCATTGCCCCCATGAAGTTTGAACGTGGCAAGGGCGCCATCGCCGTTGAAGTCGAGGCCGGTTCCGCGGCCGAGGAAGCGCAGGAGATGCTGCCCGATTCCCAGGTGGTGGCCGCCTTCCAAAACGCCAGCGCAGAGGAATTGCTGGACCCCAACGCAATGATGGAAGGCGATGTAGTAGTCTGCTCAGAACATCCTGAAGCCAAGAAATTGGTGATGAGGCTGGCCGATAAGATGAAAAACCTGCGCGGGGTGGACGGAGGCAACCTGGCGAACGCCAAATACGTGGAACAGATAACACCCCTGCTGGTGAATATTAACCGTATCTACAAAACCCACTCTAGCATCAAGATCGTGGGAATCTAACGCTCAGTCAAAGCTAAATCAGAGAGGGAACATGCCAAGAGCAGTGATCGACCTGAATAGCCCCAGCGGTCTAGCGGCGGTAAAAGGACAGTGGAAATTTGCCCAGGGCCTGGTGCCCGGCGAGCCCAACGAGGGTTTGATATCGCAACTAGAAGGGTCTTCGGCCCGGCTTCCCGACTACGACGACTCAAACTGGGAGGTTTGCACCGATCTGGGCAAGTGGGTCTCCCACGGTTTCTCGTTCGTTTGGTACCGGATCAACGTAACCTTTCCCGAGGCTGTGGACGGACATCCCACGGCCGGCGTTCGGGTCCAGTTCGAGACGTGTATCGATGACTACGGGGAACTGTGGATCGACGGGGAGTGCAATCGGGACCGGGGCGCGGTGCAGGGGTTTAACGTGCCTCAGCGGGTACTGATGACGGACGATGTGAAGCCTGGCGAGCAGCACTCCATCGCGCTATTAGCCGCCAATGGACCCATGGCCGCCCCTGGGGGCGCGGTTTTCGTTCGATACGCCAATCTGGCCTTCGAATGGCGTGAACCAGGGTATTAGACTCTTTCTCAAGCTCTGGGAGAATCAGGACAATCGTTGTCTTGGGCCGGGCTGCGACCGTTCGTCCTCATCATTGTCGTCATCGTCATCGTCGTCGTAGCCAAGCACGCTATCCGACGGCTCGTACCCCATTGCCTCAAGGTCTATGCGCAGCTTTTTGCAAAAGACTGCGGCGCTTTCGTTGACGGGCAACGTGATTTCAACCATTCCGTCAGCCACCTTCTGGATGGAGCCGGGGTCTTCTTTGGTGAGTTCGACACGCACCGACTCGCGGTGTATCCCCAAGGCATCGGTAACCTCAAAGATAGTCTCCATGTCTTCCATTGTGATCAGTTCTTCAGCCATCACCGTCCTCTCCGAACGATTTTCCATTGGTAGAAACTAATCTTTAACACTAGTTTTAATTTTAGTCTTTCGACTAGTTTTTTGGCCAGTCTTCTGGCTAATCTTCTGGCGGCCACTTGGTACCGCCCTCCAGAGGGCGGTCTTCTGGGTTGCCAGCCAGAGCGTCGGCCACCAGGCCGCCGAATTCTTTCAAGATGACTTCGCCCCAGGCCTGAGCGCGCTCCACCCGGTAGGATGTTCTCCGGCCCCGCTTGGCCTGCCGTTGTTCGGCCTCGCTCATTCCGACGGTTTCCGCGTCGATGGCGGCGTCCATGGCATCGATGTCCGGCACTAGCGTGTTGGCAGTCTCGATGAAGCGGACCATCTGGTTCATCCCCCGGTCCATAAGCACAAAGATGGGGACGGTCCCAGCCCGGTGCTCGGGCAATAGACTGTTGCTCAGTTCCAGCTCATCGTCACGGTTGAAAACCTGAAGAGAGATGTTCGGCGTGCTGTCGGCCAGCTTCAGAATTACCGGAGTTGTGCTCATGGCATCGCCGCACCAATCGGCTGTGAACACGGCCAATTTCAGTGGCTCATTTAGGCCGTTGAACAGCTCCAGCGAATCTGCCGGCACCTGCACCTCGTCGTAGATAGCCACGAATGGATCTTTATTGACCTTGATCTGGTCGATGTACTGCTGGGTGGTCATGCCCTGATCGAATTTCTGTTGGTCTAGCTTTGATTCCTGCGCAGATGCCACAACGGCCACCCCCAGTCTGAATATTACGCGGGTAGTTTCTCAATATTGGCCGCGGTTGGCAATGGGCCAGGTAAAACTGCTCCATGTTTACGTTTTCCGTAATCAGCCGTCATGCTAGAATTGATTGTTCGTCCATTATAATTGCGCTTAGGCG
>VFHG01000379.1 GCA_009392075.1 SAR202 cluster bacterium | reverse complement strand
GGCCTTCGGCTCCGGTGTTCACCACTGCCTGGGCGCCACCATCGCAAGGGTCGAGGGACAAGAGGTGTTCAAGGCTCTGGCCGAGCGGTACCCCAGTCTGGAGCTTAAAACACATGACATGGAGTACCAGGAAAGCATAACTTTCCGCTCCATAAAGGGCTTGCCGGTCTCGCTTAATTAGACGCCAGGCGGCTAAAATGGGCGCGTCGCCCCAAGTGTGGTTATTAGAACTGGCTCCCGGTATCCTTGTACCGGGAGCCAGTTCTTTTCGTCTCGCCATCGGTAATCCCGTGCCGTTGACAGATAAACAGTATTCAATTATTGTTCAAGTATCTTGAATCAGACCCGATTTTGGACTCATATGGTGGTGTAATGGTTACGACTATCAACGATGACATGTTCTCTGCTGATGTAATTCAAGACCCCTACTGGTATTACGGCCAGCTTAGAGACGAAGACCCGGTCCACTGGAACGAACTTTACGAATTATGGGTGATAACCAGGCACGATGATCTGGTCTGGCTCACCCGGAACCATGAGCAGTTCTCCAACGCCGTGATGGCCAACGACCCGCGTCCCGCCTGGCCGGCGATTCTTGAGTCGGATAATGAGATCTACGACTACACGCGGCGATACCAAAGCAAGATGTTCATCCAATACGACCGTCCGGAGCACCTGGAGATGCGGAAGGTCGTGCATGCCTACTTCACACCCAAGTCCATGGAAGAATGGCGGCCTCTGGTCAGAAACGCCACCAACGAGTTGCTCGACGCGGCTGAGGCCAGGGGTGATGGGGTTGACTTGATGCGAGACCTGGCCGTGCCCCTTCCGGTTCTCGTGATAGCAGAGATGATGGGTGTGCCTGAAGAAGAACGACATCACATCAGGATGTTGGCTGAAAAACTGTTGAGCATCGGCCGGGGTGAGCCCGACCGCCTCCGGCAGTTGTCTGACGGCATGAGAGGAATGGACGAATACGTAGCGCCGATGATTGAAGAGCGGATGGTTAATCCCAAAGACGACTTCATATCGGTGTTAGCCAGCGGCGAGAAAGCAGGCATATTCGACCGTGAGCAGGTCCTTGTTAACACGGCACTGCTGTTGCTGGCTGGTCACGAGACCACCATCAACCTGATCTGCAACGGCACCATGGCCCTCCTGAATAACCGCGATCAATGGGACATGCTAAAGGCAGACCCGCAAGGAGTCATGGTCCGAGCAACTGAAGAAGCCCTCCGTTACGATGCGCCGGTCAAGTCCATCTCACGAATCGCCGCGGAAGACGTGGAGATGCGCGGGAAACTCATCAAGAAAGACGACCGCATCCGGTGGATCATCTCATCTGCCAACCGCGACCCTGAAAAATTTGAGAACCCGGACACGATGGACATCACCCGTTGGCCCAATCCCCATGTCGCCTTCGGCGCCGGGATACATCACTGTTTGGGCGCTACCATCGCCCGAGTAGAAGGACAAGAGGTATTCGGTGCATTGGCCGAGCGGTACCCAAACATGGAATTAAAGCAAAATGACATGGAGTACCAGTCAAGCATCACATTCCGCTCCATAAAGAACCTGCCGGTTGCCTTAAGTTAACTCGCAAGGCAGGCCTCGATTTCGAGCACCAAAACTGGCTCCCGGTGAGACATCACCGGGAGCCAGTTTTAGTTTTAACGGCTAACGCCTAGGTATGGCAGGTTCATAGATGACCTGTTGGGCGCTACTCTGGCTCGAGTCAAGGGGCAGGAAGTATTCCGGGCGCTGGCCGAACGATACCCAAATCTTGAATTAAAGAACCTTGAAATGGAGTACCGGGAGGGCATCGTATTCCGCTCGATCATGGAAATGCTGGCCTCGCTTAACTAGTCTCTGATTCGGCCTAAAATTGAGCTCCAATACCGGTTCCCAATGACATTGACACCGGGAGCCGGTTTACATATTGTGATATCGGTGCCAGCATATCTATAGATTATTTGAGACTGGTTGTTTGGGATTCCAGTGGAGTACGGAGGGGTTGAGGATGGGCCGCATGCTCGGGGTGATTTGGACAGACACCAGGGGCATAGATTCGAGTGGGGTTTCAAGTCCACCGCGCCTATTCTGCAGGCGGACGGTTTTTCGGATCTTTTTTGAGGGCTCACGGCCATGACCCAATCATCTGCCAACGGCCTGATGGAGCGCAGAGTCGGTGAGGTGGTTGAGTCCACTTCGACGTCCTTCATGGCCCAGTGCTATCAATTGGAGGGCGCTCCCGCCCTTGGGGCGTTGGTGCGCACCGATTCCCCAGATATCTATGGCGTGGTCGGCAGTGTCACGACCGAGCCTCTGGACTCAGCAAGACCGGTGTTGGCCCGAGGAGAAGACGCGGCCACCGAAGAGGATGTGATCCGGGACAATCCCCAGTTGACCCGGTTGCTGACATCCCGTTTCGAAGTATTTATCGCCGGGCACGTTGAAGACGGTGTCATCCGCCAGTACCTACCGCCCAGGCCCCCACGGGTCCATTCCTTTGTGTATGCCTGCAACATTGGGGAAATCTCCGCTTTCACCGAAAGACTGGACCTGCTTCGACTGCTGCTCAACTCCGGCGCTTCCCATTCTGATGAGATAGTTGGCGCCTGCATTAGGCAAGCCGCCCAGTCCCATGACCAGCCATCTGACTTTCTGGCCAACGCCTGCCGGACCTTGGCCGTTGAACTCTCCGCCGACGTTGCCCGGTTGAACTCCATATTGCGAAGAGTGGCCCCGTGACCCAGCCCTTTGAACCTAACGGCGCCGGAAAAGGCCGGCTCGCCGCGCAACAAGGGCAGCCTCTGGGGATGGTTATCGAGGGCTCGGTCGCAAACGGGGTGGAAGTCCGATTGGACCCGGATGTGTCAGTTGAGCAGATCAAAGTCGGCACATTCGTTACGCTCCAGGGGTCCAACAACCGATTCTTTGGCGTGGTCACCGATGTGGGTCTGGGCAGCACCGACCCGCGCATGAAGTACACCCCTCTTCCAGCTGACGATCCCTTCGTGATCCAGGCGTTGCAAGGCACCGTGGCCTTCGGAACAGTGTCAGTCCTGCCCCAGTTGACCATGCCTGACGTGATGGGCGACGACCAAGGCCCTGCCGCAGCCAAGAGCATCCCCGCCCACTTCTCACGGGCGTTCACCGCCTCCCAGGAGGATGTTGAAACGGTATTCGGCAGCGAAGAGGACGGCAATTTTTGGATCGGCAGTCCTTTGGACATGGAGACCAAATTGTGTCTGGACCTCGGGGAGTTGGTCAAACGCTCCATGGGGGTGTTCGGCAAGAGCGGCACCGGAAAGACTTTCCTTACCCGGCTGCTGCTGGCCGGTATTCTTCAGAACGGCGAGGCATCCTCGCTGATTTTCGACATGCACAGCGAATACGGCTGGCAGGGCCAAGATACCGACAAGGGCGTTACGGTCAAAGGTCTGAAACAACTGTTTGGCGCCAAGGTCTCCACCTTCACCCTGGACGAAGAGCACTCCCGTCGGCGAGGCCTTTCCACGGATGAGACCGTGCATTTGGGCTTCAATCACGTCGAGCCGGAAGACGTTGAATTGCTCCGCGAGTCGCTGAACCTATCTGAAGTCGCGGCCTCTGCCGCCTACAACCTGAGAGAGAAGTTCGGAGAGGACAGCTGGCTTAAGGATTTCTTGGATGCCGGCAAGAACGGGTCGCTACTAGAGTTGGCCGAGGAGTTACAGGTCAACGCCGGCGCTCTCAGGGCGCTATACAACCGGATGCAGCGATTCACTCGTCACGGTTTCATGGTGGAGCACAGCCGGGTCGACACCGCCGCCCAGATGATCGAGCACCTGGAGCGCGGGCAGCATGTTGTCTTGGAGTTTGGCCGTTACGGCGACGATGAAGCGGCATATATCCTGGTCAGCAACCTCCTTACCCGCCGCATCCACCGCAAGTACGTCGAGGCTAAAGAGTCGGCCATGGGCGGCGCTGGAAAAGAGCCGCGCCCATTGGTGATAGTCATTGAGGAGGCCCACAAGTTTCTCAACAGCGCCGTGGCCTCCCAGACGATCTTCGGGATCATTGCCCGGGAACTGAGGAAGTATAACGTGACGCTGATGGTCATCGACCAGCGGCCCAGCGGCATCGACTCCGAGGTGCTCAGCCAGGTTGGGACCCGTTTTAGCTGCTTGCTGGACAACGAACGGGACATCGACGCCGTGCTGTCCGGTACTTCAGGCAGCCGCGCCCTCCGTTCTGTTCTGTCACGCTTGGAGGCGAAGCAACAAGCCTTGGTGTTCGGCCACGCCCTTCCCCTGCCGGTGGTGGTCCGCATCCGTGACTACGGTCCCAATTTCTA